>JBAYMP010000063.1:0-11159 GCA_041663505.1 Bacteroidales bacterium
CTGGTAGAGAGAGTATGAGAAGATTGGTCTGATAGACTCAAAACCAAAAGTAAAATACAGTTTTTGAGGATACTTTCTATAACTAACTATGAAGAGAAATATACTGGAGAATATTGGGTTGATTATCAGCGAATAAAGGCCGAGACCACAGAGAGCTGCCACAACAGAGGCTCCACCTCCGATTAACTGAACTGTTAAGGTTCTGCGGGCAATGAATTTAAACTGTTTATCTCTGTAGAGCAGTGCGTTCGGAACGATATTGGTTGTTGCAAAAAAGAGGTTTACCGAGAGAAGCTGACAAATTATCAAAAGAGTTTTGTTCTCATAATAGTTGGAGATGGGCCATGAGAGGAAAAAGAATATAGTGGTAATAATGACACCACTCCAAACAGTAAAGGAAAAAATATTTGAGAGGTCCCTTTTTGTCAGGTTTTTGTGCTGAATAATGGCCGGTTCTATACCCATGTCGCTGAAATTTCCAAAGAACTGTATAATAACGGTGGCAATGGCAACTACCCCGAAATCCTCCGGAGATATAATTCTGGAGAGAACTCCTGTAACCACAAGTGATACTATAATGCTTGAGTATTTTGCAACAGCAGTATAGTAAACGCCTTTAACAAGATCTTTTTTTACACTATCTCCCATTTTTAACTATCTCCGTAAATAATTTTCCCCACTTCTCTATTGTTGGTTCCAGTTGAAACTCTTTGGCATACTCAAATGCCTGTTTACCCATCTCTTCCAGATCTGGTTTGTCTGCCATAATAGCCATTTTTTCTGCCAGTTCTTCCACATTTTCATTTGTGAACATTTCTGAAAATCCTCTGTTTTCAATAATCTCCCTGGTAATAGGAATTTTTGAGGCAATTATAGGTAGATGATATTGCATTGCTTCTAGTAAAACCAACGGTAATCCCTCCCATCTGGAACTTAAAACATAAATGCTCCCCTGGGAATAATGCTTTCCTATATCAGAAGTAAACGGATGAATAACAATTCTTTCCTCAAGATTATGTTTTACGATCAATGATCTGAGCATGTCCTCTTCCGGCCCCTCCCCCACAATATCCAATTTCCACTCCTTATTAACCTTGGCAAAAATTGAAAAAGCATTTATCAATATGTCAAACCCCTTGTGAAGAGGTGAAAATCTGCCTACGGACAGGAATCTTTTATTTTCAGGAGACCCCTTGCCCTCCGGAACTATTGTAAGCGGATTATAAATACGAACCGAATCGACTTTTAGCTCCTCAAGGAACCTGTTTTTATCGTAATCGGAGAGTACAACAACCCTGTCTAAAAGTGGCATCTGGAAAGAAAACCTCTTCTCTTGATTTTTAAGATAGGGCCTTGGTCCCAAAAAAAATGCATCAAATGAATTGTGCATCCACCCAACAGTTTTGGCCTTAATGTTGCCTTTTATGCCTGCAAGTTGAAAAGAGAGAAATATGTGTACTCCCACAACAACATCGAAATCAAAATCATTAATGATTCTGATAAGTTTTTCCCTGTGCGATTTTGGAAAGGAGCTGTAACCATACCATCTTGTTGTAAGTATGGTCTTGGGAAGTATACTTTTATACAAGAAACTGTAAAATTTGCAGGGAAGAAATTCATAAAAAGGGAGGGAAGAGTATGAGATGTATTCATAATGAATGTTCCCTTTATCCATATCATACAGTTTCCTGTTTTCCTCAGTTTTAGGTTCTGTTGTCAATATTGTTACTTCGTGGTTCCTTGAGAGTGCAGTGGCCACCACCGCCAAAACTCGCTGGACGCCTCCGAAAGAGAAGACCGAATCACAATAAAAACAAATTTTCATAACTGCCTTTTAAACCTTAACCCATTCACCTGTTTCGTTATCATACCGCTTTACAACTCTGGCGGGGATTCCCGCTACTACACAGAACGGTGGAACATTTGCCGTAACAACACTGCAAGCAGCTACTACGGAGTGCCGGCCGATGGTTACTCCCATAGTCACAACCGAATTTGCTCCGATCCACACATCGTTTGCGATAGTAACCGGAGCGGTAGATACCCCCTGTTCTTCGATTGTCCTGTTGACATCGGAGTAGTTGTGGTTCAATCCGGAAATAGTGACATTTTGAGCAATTTGAACATCATCACCAATAGTGACGGGGCCTATTATTGTATTTCCTAACCCGACTCTGGTTCGCGAGCCTATAATCAGGTCGCCGACGGCATTATTGATTGTTGCAAAATCTTCCACAACAGAATTTTTACCAAGGTAGAATTTGTTAAATGGCACGATATCTCTCCTCACACTTCTGTAAATTACCGAGCCTCTGCCCCTTTTAATATAAAAGGGCATAAAAAGCCTGATCCAGAAACGAGGTCTGGCCTTAACAGGGTGAACCACCATATTCAGAACAATTCTCTTAATTTTTGAATTGCTCTTAATTTTTATCTTTAGCCACTCTAACATTATTATATATTTTTAACAACTCATTCGCAGCACTTTTCCAGGAAAACTCCTTTACTCTTTCAAGTCCGTAGCACTTGATACTCTCACGAAACTTATCATCTTCCTCCAACCTGAGTATGGCTCCGGCTATCTCCTCTTCTTTGTATGGATCCACCAGAATTGCTCCATCTCCAGCAACCTCTGGTATTGCGGAGGTGTTGGATGTAATTACTGGCGTTCCACAAGCCATTGCCTCAAGGATCGGAATGCCGAAGCTCTCTCTTAAAGATGTATAGATGAAAGCAAATGCCCCGTTATAGATCATCGGTAATTCATTATTGGGAATATATCCGGGGAATCTGAGCATCTGTTTTATCTCCCCGATACCTCCTTCGCTCAGGATAGAATCGATTACAGACTCTTTAAGATCTGCTATCAGCAGGGGAAGTGGATTTTTGGATCTCTTCAGATAGATGCTGTACCCTTTGAGGGTTCTTAGGGTATTCTTTTTGGGATCTGTATTTCCCAGAAAAAAGAGGTATTCTTTACTCTCTATATATTTTTTGGTGATACCCGAAAAACCGTCTATTATTCTAAAGTGGCTACTGTACCCGTTATAAACCACTTTTACAATATTGTCGTCCAGATGGAGAGCCTCCTTGATTCTCCCCGCCTCAAAATTTGAAACAGTGACAATGTTCCTGCATTTTGGTACTATTGCCGGAACCACAAGTTTCCTGTAATACCACCCGAGGTTTTGATAAAACGAACTGCTGATTTTTTGTCTCTTCTCCAGAAAAATAATGTCGTGCAATGTTAATATTAAAGGGAACTTGCAAAATAAAGGAGCCGTGTTGCTGGTACAATGCAGAATATCCGGCCTTATTTTTCTTAAAGCTGATGGCAAAGCTATTTGTTCCCACAAGGGATATGTAGGGCAACTGATTTCAACTATATGAAAATTTGCGCTCTCGTTTAATGTTCTGTCTGTTCCCGGACTAACGATGATGAAATACTCATTCTCCTTATCCAGTTCCTGAAGCTCCCGGATGCACTCAAGGGCTACGAAATCCATTCCGTGTTTATTTCCTCTGAATATCCTCTGAGCCTCAATAGCTATTCTCATAACACTAAAAATTTTTCTCTGTATGAATAAATTTTCTGCCGGCATTTCTAATTTTGAACAGGTTCAAAACCATCATACCAAAAAGAACTGGAACTTTTTTGATTGCCGAAATGAATCTCCTGTTCACCAGATAATCCGGAATTGACAATGCCAGAGTAAAGATAAGCAGAAATAGCAGGATCCACCATTTAACAGCGTATGTTATACTTACAAAAGAGATGAAAATTGCAATTATTCCCGTCAGACCAAGGAGAATGACCCTCGGCAGCAGCATCCATTGTACAATTTTGTCTGCGAAGGAGATATTTGAAGAAAAAATTGCTCCCGGTAAATCTTTAAGTACCATTTTAAGAGTATCAAATTGTGTTGCCTGCCACCTTCTCCTTTGCCTGTAAAAAACGGCATCTTTTTGCGTTTTTTCGTCAAATACCTTAACCTCCTCCATGTATTCAATAAAAATTCTCTGTTTCAAAAGTAATATTTCCAACTCTTTATCCTCTCCTGCTGTACTTACCTTCTTAACATTCTCTTTAAACCACTTGAAATCAAATGCCACTCCAGAACCAATCAAAGCAGAGGAGAGACCCAGGTTCACATGACCTCGTCTAAAAATCGAGTTGTTTATCTCTTCACTTACAGCATCTAATATTGCAGTATCTGTATTCAGGTTCTTCGCTACCCGGTGCGCCTGTATTGCCCTGGCACCGGAATCATAGGCTTTGCATATCTGAACCAGAAAATCTGCCTCGGTAGTGTTGTCCGCATCCATAATAATCACTATGTCATAAACAGAATCTCCTATATTATCTATTGCATAGTTCAATGCCCTGGCTTTGGAACTATCTTCAAAATTGATCTCCATTACTTTGACAGGGAGTAATCTTAGTTTATCATTTGTCTCTTTTGTCATTCTGTCGGAAATTACAACCACATCGTAATGAGTTGCCGGATATTCCTGATTAAGAAATGTTTCTACAGAATTTACAATTACACTATCCTCCTTATAAGCAGGAAAAAGGACCAGAATTTTGTACAGTCGCCCAGACTCCGGATACTTTACATTACTCCTGAGCAGGGAGGCTAATGCAAATATTAGCAGATAGCAGACAGAAAATGCAAGCAGTAGAAAAAAGATAAAGTCTATATATACGAAGACTACATTCATAACTAAGAGTATTTATTTTTTAACAAAAAAAGGTCGATTGTTCCGGATATGTAGGCTTTGATCAAATCAAACCTTCCGTTGATCAGAGATTGTATTATACCCTTCGGTGTAGCGATTGCAAGTTGGTAAAGTACCGCCAAAACCCTCTTTGTGCCTCTTCTGTTGCGCAATACATAAAGAAGTCTGTTCCTTGTAAGATAGTAACATCTCAGGTAACTGCCCTGGCCTACGCTCTGGCTCTCTTTGTGAATTATCAGTGCTGATGGCTGATACCATATCTCATACCCCTGTCTCTTCATCCGGCTACACCAATCAAGCTCTTCATAATAGAGAAAATAGATCTCCGGCATTAATCCTACATCTTCGATAACTTTCCTCCTTACCATCATTGCAGCTCCGTGGGTAAAGTTTGTTTTGACCGCTTCGTCGAACTGACCGGAATCCCGTTGCATAAATCCTATCAACCGGTTCCTCACTGTTATCGCCGAGAGGTTTGTATACCCTGCAAACTGAATTGTATTTTCGGGACTATAAAACCGTATTTTGGGAGATACCGAGCCCACTTTTGGATTGTTATCCATAAAGTCGACCAGAGTTAGGAGTGAACTGTCGGGGAGGATAGTATCGTTGTTGATCAGCATAATGTAACGCCCCGCCGATTTTAAAATTCCAATATTGTTTCCCCCTGAAAAACCAAGATTTTTTTCGGTTCTGATAATTTCTATATCCGGAAATTTCAATTTAAGTATAGCTGCCTCATCAATTTCTGAACCATTGTCAACCACGATAATCTCATATCTCTTTTCCGGAAGGTTCGACTTCACAGACTCGATCAGCTCAACGGTATTTTTTATTCCGTTATAGTTAACCGTAACAAATGATATATCAGGCTTTGGCTTCATTTGATTCCAATAATTTTTTCGATTCTGCAATTTCCTTATCCATGATTTTGCTTTTGAAAATAAACGCCATGGCTGTATAGACTATAAATGCCGTAGGAAACTGTCCGAACACCTCATTGCCGTAGGAAGTTGCCATAATACCCAATATCCCGCAGGTATTTGCCGAAATATAACCCCTTAACTCAGGATCCCTGATTCTGAAAAGAACCATATATGAGCCATACCCTACTATATATAAGAGAATTGAAATGTGTAGGATGAGTCCCACTATACCGGTCTCAACCCAAATCATAACAAACCATGAATCGGTCGGTATTTGCGCCAAATATCTGTTTGGAGCATATTCCTTGGCTTTTCCGCCGCTCAGCCCGATTCCGGTTCCAAATGGCTTATCGACCATATATGCTTTCAGTAATTTCTGATTTTCTCTTCTTACAACCAGCGATGGATCGTTCGGGTTTATTGACGACCTCATCCTTCTGATCACGGAGACCGATTGTCCTATATAAGTGAACTTCAGGAAACCGAATGATCCTATTACAATTGCCAGTGATATAAGAGCTATTTTAAAGTTTTTGGAGAGAAAAATTTGTAAAACATACCCTGCAAAAGGAACTGCGAGCGCACCTCTTGTTCCCGATAACATCATCGTATAAGCAGCTGCAAATGAAACAAAAAGATAGTAATATCTCAGCCCTTTCTCCTTTTCATACAAGAATAGTATCGAGAAGACAACCATAGAGTAGCCCATACCTGACCCGAAATTACCGGCATCTGTAAAGAACGAGAAAATCCGGGTGCCCGAAAAGAGAAGATGTGTGCGTCCACCACCACTGTACAACCACCTCAGCTCTGCTGAATCGAAACCCCAATATTTCTGGACCAATGCTTTTAAAACCGCAATCAGCGTAAGAACAGACCATATAAACATAATCTTTCTGAGGTCTTTATATTTATTGAAGAGTAGTGTTGACATTACGGTTATCACAAAAAAATAGACAGCAACTCCTCTGATTGTTTTGGTCCAGGCCAGTTTCGAAAAAGCTTCCGGGTTAATGAGTTCCAGTGTGCAGTATACAAGCCATATAGCAGCCACGAGTATAAGTCCGTTTCCTGCTCTTTTCCATTCTATCTTTCCATTTACGGATTGAGCCATGATTCCCAAAATAGTCACTACAATCATGGCATCCATTGCGATACCTCCCGTAAAGCCAGGGAGGTATCTTGTAATTCCCATAATGAAATAATTAACTATGAAAATTGAAATGAGTCCCCAATATGGTTTACCAATTACAATAAACAGATAAAGAAGTGCAAATGGGATAAGAGAGACTGCTAAGCCATAAATCATTCCTCTTCTTAAGGTTAAGTACAGAACTAACAGAATCCCCAATAAAAGAAGGGAATATACGGCGAAACGCAGTATATTGTTATTTATTTTATTTATTAAATCCACTAATTCAGGTTACTTAGCAGTTAATCCAAACTGTATAAACTTATATACCAAAGATCTAAACTTGTTGAAAGGTGGAAGCAACCCGAGAAAAATCTCCGCCGCTTCCCGGTTGGCATTTGTCAGCAGGATCACTATTTTGGATGGCGCTGCATTGAATTTAATCCTTTCAAGAGCGACTTTGTCAATATCTTTCCATGGTCTGTCTGCCCTTAAAACCAATATATTCAGAGAGGCCTCCTGAAGCAGTCCGATTGGTATAGTTGATGTCGTAACAGGTTTATGTTCAACCATAATTATATCTTCATTGTCAAAGACACTAATATCACTGATATTCTGAGCTAGGATAAATTCCCTGGAATCCAGGTCCAGATCTATGTTCCACGACAGAGTTTTAATTCTCAGATCCCTCTCCTCCCAGTACTCCTTAAGTTCGTTCATAATAAAGCTCTTGCCTGCCCCCTCATCTGTACTCAATATATTTATTATATCCGGCCTCTCCTTAGGGTTGAGGTAAGGAATAATTGAATTCGCAAGGAAATTTGTAGCAATAACCTTGTAATCTCTGCTGTAGGATCTGAACCGGATTTTATTAAGCTTCGGATATGCTCCAAGAATTGTAACACCCGGAATCAATTTTTCAGTTCTCGCCTTATCTCTCAACGTTCTGTCCAATAGTTCCATTATAACAAAGAAGCCCAAAATAAACATGAATGTTCCCACAAAGGAGAGAGCCGTCATCTGCCGCCTTGCAGTTCTCTCCGGATCTATCGGAAAGAGCGGAGGATTCAGGGCTTTAAGAGAGGCAGAACTCATCTCTAAGTTCTTTTGCCTCATAAGTGCCGAGTTGAGACTTGCAAGGTTATTCATATAGGCTTGCTCCTGAAAGTTGATGTTTCTCTCCTTTCTCGTTATTGTAGTTCCGATCGGGGCTAAAAAGACATATTGTTCATCCAGTAACTTTCTTCTATCCTCCATTACCTTTAACTCAGCAGCTGACTTTTCTCTTTTAATAACTTCGAGGAGCCATTGACTTACATACTCAGTTATAGCTATCCCCTCTTTTGTGTACCTTTTTTCGGTAATCAGATTGGAGTACTGTTTAGCATCTTTCTCTGCCTGGCTCAATCTTCTTTTAAGATCCACAATGGATCTCCAGTTTGAATTTAAAGACAATGAGTCTGACTGGAACGACTCCAGCCGGGTGATATCTCCGCTGAGTTTTGAGATCTCCTTAAGTTTCTCGATAAAATCCCTGTTATTCTGTATCATTGCTGTCTGCTCCTGAATTTTTTCACTCAGGTCATCGGCCAATGCAACGGAACTGTTATAATTGAGCAGGATCTCCTCATATCTGGACTGAAAATCCCTGTCCATACCGGATACCTGCTTTGCCTGCTCCGGATAGTTGATAATTCTGTTTTTAATATTGTATTGAACCAGAGAGTCTTCCGAAATTTTAAGTTCATCCCCCAACTTCCGCAATTCACCTCTGAAATATTCAATCACATTGTTGGTCTCTCCAAACCGTAGTTGTTTATACTCTTTTATAAACTCTTCATTTAACAATACAAGTGTCTGATATGCAATACCCGGATCATTCGCACGATATGAGATCTCCAACATATCACTGCTCGATAACCGTGTAACTTCAATATTTTTCAGTGATTCATAACTGTAGTGAGGGTGGTACCAATTGAAAAGTCCGTATACAAAATTTACATTTGTTGCCTGCTCATATCCGTAAAGATTCTTTATGGTACTGTCCACAGACGACTTATCAATCAGCTTTCTCACCTCCTTTGGAGTAATTTTGTATATATGCTTAAAGTTTTCAGCTTTAATATACTGATTGTCCTTCGTTGAATCACCATAAATCATGCTTTGCGCATAAAGCCTCATTGAGACATTCTTAAGCGTGGTTCTGGACTTTATAATATTAATCAGATTGTCGATTCCGTTATCTACCGAAGACCAGTCAACACGGGTTCCCTCTCTCGATTCTATGTCATATCCCGAAGCAACACCTGTGTAAATTGTAGTACTTACATTATATATCCTTTCGAGATTTCTCGTCTTGTAGATGACTATTGCCATAACTACAAAAGGTGGAATTATCAGCCAATATTTAATCCGCCACAAGAATCTGAATATCTGCGTAATAATATCCATACTATTTGCTTAGAATTTTTGTGTTTGAGTATATCTCTAATCGAAGAATTGAGCTTCTAAGAGTTCTCTTGGTCTCCTGCAAACCATCCAGAGTCTGAACCATTGCATTTTTCTGGGCAACCAACGATGCTCCGTCAAGTTTGCCAAGTATAAAACTCTGTTCTGCCAGATTGTACTGAGCCTTTGCTATGGTATAGGCTTCATATTTTTCCGACAGGACAGCAAGGGCCGCAAGGGCTGTGGTATATGCATCTATTATCAGCAGCTTTTGTTGTTCAAACCACATCTCTTCCTCTTTCTCCGTCTGTTTTATCATTGTTTTTTGTCTTTTCAGACTATTTTTCCTGTCATAGATATCTCCCAGATTGATAGACATTGAGGCTCCCACATTGTAAAAGATCTGATCATTCTTGGAGGTTTCGTAAATTATAGGCAGGTTGGACCCCACATCCATATACGAATTAACCCCCATAACACCATATTGGTAGCTACCTGCAATACTGAAATATTTGAGCCATTTTCTCTTTTCGGTCTTAAGGTTACTCATTTCACCCTCTTTTCTTAATGCGTAAAGTTCAACGGTGGGATTTTTCTTAGCTCCCTCAAAAAGTACCTCAAGTGGAGGAAGTTGTACAGATATGAGATCTTCGGTTTCGGTAGTGTCCTGCCCATAGAAATATGGAACAAAAAATAAAATGAGTATAACAGTTAAAAAGAGTTTATTCATATTATTTCTATACATTCTCTTTTTGTATAAATGCAGTTAATGTTCTGAATATTATTTTGATATCCATCCAAAGGTTAAAATTCTTGGCATAGAATATGTCCAACTGTTTCCTCTCCTCTGGAGAAAGTTTCCCTGAATCTCCTCTTTTTTCCACCTGCCATAGACCCGTAAGACCTGCCGGAGCCAGGAACCTATCTATATACTGATCCGAAGTAAGCTGTTCTGCCTCGTATAGCGGGAGAGGCCTGTTACCCACAACCGACATATCCCCTTTTAGAATATTTATCAATTGAGGCAACTCGTCTATACTGAATTTTCTTAAAAACCTTCCGATTTTGGTAATCCTGGGGTCGTTTTCGTATTTAACGAAGTTATTTTTCTGTTTTTTTGTCTTGTCACTGATAAATTTTTGCTCCGTGATAACTTCATCATCCGAAACAAAAAAACCTTCACCTACATCACCGGAAACTGGAATCTGAGTAGAGTTAAAGTAGTCGTAATTTCCTTCCAGCTCAGTCTCCTGATATTGGTTCAGGTTCATAAACTCTTTCAGGCGTTTGTCTGCATCACGATACATTGAGCGGAATTTAAGAAAATCAAAAATCTCATAATTGCTGCCTACCCTTTTAGACTTATAAATAATTGGTCCGCTGCTCTCTATTCTTATAAGAATTGCAATCACCAGCAAGAATGGAAAGAGTATCAGAATTACAATCACCGAAAAAATTATATCAAACGATCTTTTCCAGAGTGGCACCTTGTATGTCCCTAAAGGTTGATTCTCACTGGAGGCAGATTGAATCAACTCCTGATTTTTAGCTACAAATTCCAATCCGTTTTTTAATCTGGTTTCAGATACATCTGTGTGAACTGTATCATTAACTCCACACTTTTGATAATGAGGGATCTCTTCCTTCTCGATTTTATTTGCCACCAGAACAATATAGGCAGAAGGAAACTCCTTTTTCAGGTACTCAATTCTTGAATAATCTACCTTTATGCTTGACTTTTCATACAGAATCATCAGAGGCAAATCTCCCCTACCTTCGAAAATCTTTTTTACCGCCTCAGCGTGATCTTGTGCAACGGCCAGTAAATTACCTAAATACGAACTGAAACGGTTTATGATATCCGAATCCTTTCCTACATATATTGTGTATACTGTCACGAAACTATTTTTTTA
>JBAYMP010000064.1:0-10790 GCA_041663505.1 Bacteroidales bacterium
GCTGCTGAACTGGCAGTCGAAGATGGAATAAGTATAATTTCAAAGAGCCATCTTAAAAATGCCGAAGTCAAGATCCAGATGGAAGAGATTATAAAATCAGTTGTAGAACTCCCCCTCCATCATAAAATCGTGCTGGCAAGCATTATTAAATCAATTGGGGGGAATAAGAAATACGTGTACTCAGGGGAAGTTGTTAAAATGTATAAAAAGTTATGTGAATATGTGGAGATCAAACCACTCGATTCCTCTATGGTATCAAAAAGCATAAGCTCCCTTGAGTTACAATCCTTCATACATTATGAAAAGGTAAACATGGGGAAAAGAGGAGGTAAGTCAAGGATGATTACAGTTCGTTCTGAAGACGTTGATAAAATGAAACAGGGTATTTACGAAGATTACAATTTAGAGGGGCTTAGTGACTATTTCCCGGTTGTGGATGGTGTAATGTAATGACATTCAATCCATATGAAGAAGTAAACTTATACTTTGGATTTCATCAGAGAGTGGTCATTCTCAATATAATGTTAATTGCGAAAGAGCAAAAAAAGAAGGTTATAGAGGGTCCAGATGTTTACACACATTATATTGAAATGTGCGAAGATTATTCTATAGATCCTGTATTCAAGGACAGTTTCATCAATGCATTGAAATCGTTTGAGGTTACGGGATTCATTAAGATGAAACCGGGAATGAGGATAACGAAGCTGGATTTAGAGCCTTACACGGTGGATGATTGGATTAAAGCTATCCTGCAAGATCCTGAATTTGAATTTATGAAATGAATTGTTTGCAGCAGTATATAAACTGTGTTTTACGGAAGGACACCAAAACAAACATTAAAACAATGGAGAGAAGCCAGATGGTGACTAACCCCAAATTAAATAAACATTATCAAAAAGGAACACTCGACCCAGGATCTACCGTAGGCAGAGGCACTATCATAGAATATGTAGTCATGGAAACAATGAAAGATTGTACAAAGACGAAGTTTGATTTCAAATATGATTTAGATTCAGAAGACCTCGGAGAAGTTAATGTAAAAAGTTCAAGACTCACTACTTCAAACAGTTGGAATTTCAAAACCGAACATCTGGAATACATGCCTGATTATTATGTATGTGTTGCTCTTAATGAATTGTTCACGAAGATTTTACACATTTGGATAATACCGCCTGAAATAATCCTAACCAAGAGATTGATTATTAAGAATTCAGAGAACGGGATATCAAAGGTAAAAGATTATGAGATAGACTCTTCTAAATACAATCACGCCCTCCAACACATTAATATTACTCAATATCCCGAATTTCGGAATATACCAAATGATAAAATTGATTTTTTATGTAAACCAATCGCTAAAACATCCAAATACAAAAAAGCCCATTCATGCGAGAAACCTGAGAAAAAAGTAATAGGGTGCAGAACTATAGCTTCTGGGCAGGTTCGTAAATGCAAGGAATGTTTACGTGCTCCACATCTAAGTAAATCATGCACCGAAAGGATTTGGTATTATACTCAGGTAGGCCCGTTGATGGATCAGTATTTTTATGAAGAAGTGTTTGAATAAATTCTTTCTTTTTTTAAACTTGCCTTTAGAGAGCACTTATCTACCTTTACCCTACCTTTCGGGATTATGAGTCTCCGAGAATCCCGCGAAAAACCCCAATACAAAACCTGGATACAACTTATCAAACAAAAAACCGAACAACTCCGTAAGATCAATTCTAAGCGGTTTTAAGCTGTTTAGACCGTAAAGCATACAAACACATTACCCACGTAGAGAACGTTTAATAATGGCGTTCTGTGTAAGTGTGTTTTAGCGAATTCTCTTTTTTTCATGTGTTTTGATAATTCAGAGATATTATTATAATACGTAGTGTATACACAATATCATAAGTATATATACTGTGTATACATTATAGTATATTGCAGTAAGGTGGAATGGCCTGACTGACAAAATAAAGGATTGGTGAAACAAATGGAACTTAAAATCTTTGAAAATATCCACTTTGCGTCAGTTCAAATCGACGGTAATGAAATCTCAACTTATAGCAGTTGGGATAAATATGAAATAAAAAACGAGAAAGTTCTCTTTTTCAATACTGATGGGAACTGCCAGGGATTTATCAAGAACGCAAAAGTAGAGGTATATTAATGAGAAAATGCTGCCTTATTGTTGAACCTCCAGTGTTTCGAGAAGTTGAAAAAGAAGTGGGAAAACTTATAGATAAGTTTACTACTCCTGCGAGGAACATTGTAAAATATGTAATATTAAATAGAGAAGCGTATCAGGAGCTTGTAGACTACTATGCCGAATGGTATCAAATAGAACTGTATTCTGATACTATAATGGATTATCCGATAGTGTTAGATATGGATGCAAAGGAAAGAGTGAGAGTGCTTTCAAATTGTTATACTGAATTTAAATTAAGGAGTCGTTGATATGGCAAGGCGAAAGGGGCAGAAAACCGGGGCAAACAAGAAAGCTGTCCCAAAACCAACCTGCCCAACATGTGAGAAATTAGGGAAAGGCCGCATTGATCTCATTCGGACATACTACCGAGGGAGGAATGCAGACGGGGAGAAGACGTTTATACCTGATGGGTGGAGATGCCCGGATAAGTCATGTGATTTTATTATGAAAGATTTCGTGGAAATTGAAGACGATTCTTGAGCCACATCATTAAAGTATATATTGTAATTATCACGAGGTTAGAACTATGTCGAGTGTTTTCATACATAATCGAAATCCAATTAATCAACATTTCACAGGATCTCACTTTCATCATATGCATATTAACGGAAATGATACAATAGGAATTTATATTCCAGTGAAACTTCATCGAGCAAATAATCATTGGAATTGGAAAAATGATAAAAGTGTTTTAAATACGATCAATAAAAGTTCACTATTGTGGCTATGCGAACAATCTATAATACAGGGAGATATGTTTGATCCAGACGCGAACGGAACTTATGTAAATATAGAATTGGAGAAAATCAATATTGCCCAGGGAACACCTGAGCAGCTTCTTAGAGTTAAGCGGTTCTTGGTGGACTCAAGAGAAGCGCATCCAGAGAGACAACTGAAAACTCATGCTGAGGTTATTGATTTTGCGATTGAGCAGGCTGAGAAAGTCCCCTCTCTTGAAAACGAGATTAGGGAACTTAAAAAACAGATTGCCGAAATGAAAGGAGATGAATAATCAATGAGTTTCTTATCAAAATTAAATAAAAAATACAAATATGACCCATGTGCAGCAGAAATCGAAGCTGAAATAACCATGCTCCAACGCGTACTTAGTTCCGCTGGGGTTCCCATTCTTAACCATGAGCACCTGAATAGAACTGGATTCCGAACGTTTCTGATATCTCAAATGAAATATGTTATTCCAATAATTGATGAATTACAGAAGATCCGCGCCATTCGACTTAAAGAAGATACTGAGTATTCAAAAATATATGACGATGAACTTAAGGCGCTCCGTGAAGAGAATAAGCTCCTGAAAGACGCAAAAGAGAAGATTTACATATTAAGAGAGAGGTGAAACAATGATTAACAAAATAGAACGCCCACGAACTCCTTTGTATATAGTGTTTGCAGCCCTCCTTTGGACGGATGTGTTTGGGATATTCGGGGCTGTGTGTGTGATTTTGAGGAGGGATAAGAGATGAACGAGTTACCAAATGTAACAAATGGCACTAATCTTTTTCCGGACGTAAGTATCATGGACGGATTAATGGCACTGCCCAAAGATTTCTTTATTTCAAAAGAGGTGATTATATTTAGTATCGTATTGGGGTTAGTGCTTGGATGGATAGTTACAAAAGATTGAAATTAAAAAAAGAGAAGTAAAAAACAGAAACTTAAATTAAATTTGTGTAACATTCATACAGTTCATTAAGATCAACTGATTTGCCATCATGCATATCATCAACAACTGTCTCACCACACTCTATGAACTCCCTGAAACTCTCCTTGCCTGGTCCATAGTCATTATTATTCCAAGTTTTCATTTCAGATATTTCACTCTGCAACTTTTCATATTCCCACATGTCGATTTGTACGCCATTGCTCAAATCATAACCAACGTGGTTATAAAAATTGGCTGCTTGATACTGATTTGCATTAAATTCATCATTCTCAGTGTCGTCTGCGTGATCAATGCATCCGGTTCCTGCCAGGATAATGGATAATGCGATAATTAACATATATCGTTTCATGGTTATGCCTCTTGTTTTTCTGTAACAATATTAGGTTTGAATATAACTATAATATAGTAGCGTGCCCGATGATTGAGAATTTGAGCATTTTAAAGGCTCCGTTTGATCTCTAACCATCTTATACCACCTTTGAAATTATGGTTTATGGTATTCGAGTTCATTTGCCAGGCTCTGACCAAACGGAAATACTGAAACGGCAGCGTCCGACTTGTTCATAGTATCGCAGGTTTTTCCTGTTCCCGTAAAGATTACGATGTCGAAACCATCCGACGCCGCTTGGTATTTGGTTGAATACTCGGGTATTGAATGTGTGCCGTGAATCTCAACCTCTATGCAGATGGTCTTATCCCCTGTTCTTGCGGTGATGTCCTGCTTATCAGATGCATTGATAATTATGTCCTCATACCCCAGTTCTGCCATCCTCTCGGCAATTAGGCTCACCCATGAATAATGCTTTTCGCCCTCCGGCCCTATACAATTTACTTTATTATCAGACGTTTCAACGAGGTGATTCTTTATAGCCACTGTAACGGTTCCGAGCTGTAGAGGATTTTGTAATTTCACCCGGTTCCATTCTGTAAATGGCAAGTTTTCACTACCCGACACCCAATCATCAATATAAAAACCTCGTGTTTCAAAAACATATTTGGCCGATGGTTTTATGGTATATTCGCCCGGCCTTTCAGGCATGTTTGAACCATTCACAATTTCGCTGAAAAGTAATCTTTTTTCTTCTTCCGTGAGAGTCACCTTAATCATAGTACTTGTGTTTTTCAGTAAGTATAATCCAATGCCTGTACCCTGCCGAATTAAAGATTCCACTTGATCATCATCGAGATTGAAACACTTTTTAAATGGCGTACAACTCGCCCTTGAGAGGTTACACAGCAAGAATATGTTACTACAGTTTGCTTTTAAAATATTTACTGTGCTTTCGCTGACCTCCGGGTCCTGTGTACATACAACGGTTGTAAGTTTTGCAGCTCTACCCTCTCTAACTGCCTTCTCGATGTACTTATCCATGCCTTTTGTTTTGAGGAGACTCCCTATCTCATCCATGAATAGATAAGTTCTGAGCTTTTCTCCTGCTCCCTCGCTGATTTTATACCGAAGGGATATTGCACCCATGAACAACACGGAGAAAGCATCTTTGAGGCTGTCACTTAGTCCACTTATATCAAAAACTATGAAATTGTTTGCTAGATCTAATCTTTCTTTGCTGCAAGAAAACCACTGAAGGGTTCCGAGCTTCCTATCCGCTTTGATGGTAGATACAAGCAGTGCAGCTATCGAGGCGTCGAGCGGGTCCCCTGATTTTCCCACCGGCAATGTGTGGAAATATTCAATCAGTTCCGCGAGATTTGGCCAATATTTGCCATCTGTCCACCGTTCGAGGTTTATAGGGGTTCCCGCGTCGTTGATCAATCCATTTCTCACATACAGTGTCCGAAGGGATATGTAAATCTTATTCAGCATCCTCTCAGAGCACGCATCACCGAGCCACGCGGCAATAAAACTTTTTACTATATCATCATGGGTGTCGAGGAGTTTCTTATACTCAACGACACTTGGAGCATTATAGCTCTGATCTATGAATACCATTAGCGGGTTGAAACATACGTTACCGTCACCGATTTTGATAACCTGCCCACCTAGCTCGGTACATAGGTGCATGTAGTTGGCCCCGCCGTTTTCATCTGCTTTTGGCGTAACCATCAATACTCTATTCCCCATCAAGAACGCCCTGGAAGCCCATGCACAGATAAATACCGTTTTCCCGGACCCCTGCGGAGCCATTACGAACGTGCTGTTAGAGTTTTTAAGGCTAGGGCAGATCTTAATATTATAATCCGTGTCTTCCTGCTGACATACGACGATTCCGTCTTTTGAGAACGTGGATTGTGGATTCCTGAGCGGGGACATTGTCGCAATTGTCGTGCCGGGTGCGTACTGTGTGGCAGGTGCATATACAAAATTGCTCGGTAAAACACTCTGCATCACTTCCTTTTGGCTGAAGAACGGTTCCTCACATCGTATCCCACACTGTCTAAGGACGGCTCGCATGTTGGAAATACAGGCAGTAACTATTTTCAAGTCCTCCCCGATGACGGATGCACACAGGGAATACAACGAATGCCTATCTTTGCCCTTGAATGATTTTCGAGTCTGTAGCCTCAGATCCCGTGCTACGTTTTCGTTATACTCTGAATTCTCGTCTGTGAGGGTTGTTTTTGACATCTCCCTAGACATTGATGTTGCTTTTGTGGCTTTACTCAACATCTTAGAACCGGTTGCCGGATCTATTTTGATCGTGGATGCGCTTATGATAACACACACATCAAACTTATTAGCTACATTTTTTAAAAGGTCAATCGCATCTCCGGACATATCGGAGTCATATCCTAAGTCCGCATGACTTATACGGTCCTGCATCCCTATTACCATCGACTTACCGAAGCAAACGCCGTCTATTATTACATATTTCCCGGCATCTGGCCCCTTCTTTACCGATTCGATAGAACTTACACATGATTTGTAGTATGGCTTTTGCGTGAATTCATCTGCCCCATCTTCAGTATATGCAACGTGCCTAAAAACCGATCTTGTTTTAATAGCTGCCTTTTTAACTTTATTTTTTATAAACATGGTTTTGCTCCGATTGATTATATTTAAAATGTAACACTTGCTATATATACTATGCTGTATATACCGTGCAATACTTGAAAAACTTGAAAAAAAAATAAGATATTGAGTTAAATGAAACTCTCCACACTGCTTACATCGCCCGTAAACATACCATGTATTAATTCAGATAGTTGATTTTCAGTTTTAATTAACACTGTCCCGATTCCTGCTACGTTTAAATTCTTCTCATAACCATTTCTGACCTCGTCCATGTTTATCATAGCTGTAGCGGTATCGGTTGTATATGGTAATCCGATATGTATTATGTACACAGATGTTTGAGGCGTAAACTCCGAAAACTTATCATGGTAGCTCTGTAGTGCCTGCCTTTGGGATTCAGTTAAATCTTTGTTTCTAAGTCTTTCTTTGATCTCTGGATTAATTACCCGTGTACCTTTGCCCGATATATAGATTTCTTTTTTTAAGTAATCAGGTGGGAGTGATTTGTCGATGTTTTTTAGAGTTTTGTTGTATGATTCCTTTGACATTTCATTGGGGGGGGTCGCTACGACGGTAAATGCCCAATTCCCATCAAAACGGGAACCTACGGAACCAGAATCGAAAAAGCTCAACCCTTCTTGCCCCAACATTCCAAGGTTATTTGTTATATTTTTCACGAGTTTTTGAGCAGAAGGTGCACAGTCAAATTTATTTATACTCGATTTTTTCCCATATCTGAGCTTTGTTTTTTTAATTGTTGTGTCGAGACTTGCTTCTGTCATCATCGTGGATGCATATATCAAAAACATCACGATCATGCATATAATCAATAGTGCATCTTTGATTATATTCTCAACCAAAAAGAATGTACCAGATAACAGCTGGTTAAAAACTGTCCCGGCTATGTACACGCCGACAAACATTATACAAAGCCCTACAACGCTTGTAACAGTAAGCCATGTAATTGTATGCCCATATGTAAGGGGATTGGAAGCTTCGGGTATTACATGTGATGCCTCGCGTTCCTGACGTTCTCCATAACTGTTCTCATTTTCCATTTTAAGCAATCCTCCTTACTACTTCATGATTCACCCGGAAGTATATCCCAGTTACAGCGGCGCATATTACAAGACCAATGACCAACGGGATTATACCGAAAAACAGGATGGCTGCGATTAGAATTAATGTGTTTCCAGACTTCACCGCTGCACTACTTGCCTTAGTAAGGACCAAGACTACGAAGATTGGATGCACAAGACACATTGCCAGACCAAATGCGTACCATTTTGTTAAAGTCACCACTAGATCAATTCTGGATAACTGCACGAGCACGAGTATCATGATTGATGTTCCAAAAATTGAGTAGCTGCTAAATGTCCATGCGTAATAGGTTATGACGTCTGAAATTTTGATAATGTCTGATGCCACACCTACGAGCCATAGAAGGGTTGCACTTGTCATGCTTGTGATCGGGGGCATCGTACCAACTGCACCCGTTATTAACGCAGTCTCTAATAACTTAAACGATGTATACATAACGTGATACATCCCAATTATCACCACGGGTGTAAATAAAATTGCAATTAATATTCCAATGTACGACCCTGCTGTGAAATGGCTTTCTTTGTTTGAAAGTCCGATTATGATACTCCGATATAAGTTTGGGAACGTGTATTGTATCAGACTTTGTAATAGACCAAGCGCGGCGAGCACTAACGCAACTAGGTAGTATACAGCCCCGGTGTTAAGGAGTATACCTTTGGCGATTGGGTCTTGGAGTGGGTCGTTCCTGGGTGTTACATTGAGGAGGGAACCATATCCAGTTTTAGCAAAATTGGCTTCGCCGTTAAGTTTGTATGCCTTTACCGCACCCTGTGCATACATATCAACACCTACCGCAGTATTGAGCCCCGTGTTGTTTATGTTTATATGAGTCGTAGACTCTGAACTGGATGAACTGGATGATGAACTGCTGCTAGAATCAGGGATATGATCGGCTTCAATTTCTGCCTGAGACTTAACTTCACCATTCGCTTTTATAATTTTTACGTTTTCTTCACCAGTTCCGGCTGCCATTGCAACACTCACAAGCAACATCAAAACAAAAAAGGAAATAAGTAGTAAAGGTATCTTTCGTGTATGCTTCATGAGCGGCCCCCCTCCTACTCAGGCATACATGATTTTAAACATCATCAATGCGATTGCCGAAAGCGTTATGACAATGACAACACCTTTAAACGCACTATTCCCTCTTTTTGTCCATCCTACGTGCTGCGCGGAATCTGTATGTGCGTTTCCATATAAGATGTAAATGCACCCGATACCGAACACAACAATAACTCCGATGGCGACAGCTCCGGAAATCGTGAAAACCAATCCTTTAATAGCTACCCATATCGAGTCGTACCCAGCTACGTAATCAAGTGCGTCACTCGGTGATGGAAGGAGGTCATCGGCTGAACCGTTTCCAGGTGCAGCGGCGGCGGGTAATGCATATACACTGAGCATTACTAACATAGCAAGGACAATTTTATATATAATTTTCATGTTTTGAGCACTCCACTTATAATGTTTTCATTGCAAGTAACATATACACCTTGCTATATATACCTTGCTACGTGTACAAATTATCTAAACTGATCTTTTTCGATATATTTACATTTTTGATTTGTACATGCGAATCCTACCCTTCTATACGAGCCTGCTATAGTACGGCATACTGATACCAAATAAGATCCGCACTCTGGACATAGTGGTCTTGGTTTAGATCCCCGCTGTCCCTGTAATTTCTCATTTCTTTCTTCCATCATTTTAAGAGACACTTCCATAAATTAGATTGAAGAGTGCATAAAATAAGTACTGCAATACATATATACCTTGCTATACTTATTTTGAATCAGTACATAACGATGCTGCGTATTAACTTTCGTAACAGTATAATACCAAATAACGCAGGGAGTAGCGCAATAAGGATGCATATCAACAACTTTACATTTAGGGAAATGCCGCCATCGTTTACCACTGTATGCACTCTGTTAACGCTTACGTCCCCGGACGGTGCTGTACACTGCACTGAAACGGTTTCACCATCAATGGTGTCATTTAGATACACGTTTCCATAAATGTCGTGTTCTGCATTTCCTTCCCATATGCTTGAATCTGAATAAATGACGTTCATACCCTGCCTGACCCCAATTTTAAGGATATGTTTCGACACTGAGCCGTTTATTGTGTATGTTATTGAGGATATGTCGGTTGTGTCTATTTTTATCAAGGTATAATTCCCATCCATTGTGACGTGCTTCTCAAATACACAATCTACATCGTTTGCGTTATTATACAATTTCCCGTTATAGTAAGAATTATCAGAGGCGCCCGATACATAAGAGTAATCAGACGTCAAGCCCATATAGTCGAAGATGGAACTAAATACCTGTTCACTCTGTTCCTGAGTCGGTGGATTATCATAAGATATTGGTTCTCCATTATCGGTGAAATCAATATGTTGTCCACGTTCAGTCAAATCTACCGACGTTCCAGATGTGACAAGTTTTTCTGCATCCACGTACTTGTTATCGTGTACATAGACATTATCCCCATTGTGGAGCCACACCGTTTTGAGCCCAGGATCAGAAAACGTATTGTCACAAACCTCAATATCCCTTGTAGGGAAACCTACTTTTTTTGCATTGTAGCCATGAGAGGACCCAGCATCTCCTATCTGGATCGCGTTTTCGCCGTGTTTATATTGCCCGTAACTCTCCCCATTATACGAAAAACATATATTGTGAGACACTTTGCAGGTATCACAATTATCAAGCCTGAGATTATCCGAGCAGATTCCGGCGAGCTGGCAGTATGAAATTGTGCTTTTGTGGGCTACAGACAAATATACACATTCGTGCTGGCAATTTGATATTTTCATATTATAGACGGCTGCC
>JBAYMP010000065.1:0-10298 GCA_041663505.1 Bacteroidales bacterium
AAAGGCAAGAAATCTCAGCTAATATGTATGAGTTTCTTGAAAAAACGACCAACGACATTGAGAGTCGTTTGCATGAAAAAGAGATTCTCCATCTCGAGCAGAATAAACTCACCACTTTTCCCCAAAAACGTAAAATTGTATATTCTTTATGCAGATACGAAGAAATGTCGGCATTCGGAATTTCCGAAACACTTCAGATTACACGTCGAACGGTGGAAAACCACCTATTGACCAGTCGTAAGATGATGCGAGGATACATCCGTCAATGTATCTAAATGCATGCTGTAAATTATGTTGAGCTGTTTTCAAAAGATTGAATCAAGAAATAAATTTACAGAGGGATTAAGTATAATTGTTTTTTGACACGTATTTAAGGAGAGAAATGTTTAAACAGAGTCTACCGGATTAAGAGAAATCAATTAATTAAAATCAATGTTAACTTTTAAATTAATTATCATGAAGCAAGTAAAGCTGCGATTTCAGAAAGGGATTCGTTTCTCTTTCAAAAAGAATTTTATGCTTTTATTTTTTCTGGGTATGTCCTTTGTGGCTTTTGCGCAAAGTACAGTAACCGGAAAAGTAACGGATCAAAATGGAGAACCTATTATCGGGGCAAGTATTAAAGTAAAGGGGACAAACACAGGTACCATTACCGATGTTTCAGGGGTCTTTAGGCTTAATGGAACGATAAAAGGAACTATTGTGATTTCCTATATTGGATATCAGACGCAAGAAATTGCTATAAATGGTAAATCAAACATTACTGTACAACTAAATGAAAATGAAAAAATACTCGATGAGGTAGTCGTTGTTGGATATGGTACGCAAAAGAAAGCGTCATTAACCGGAGCGATTTCACAAATAAAGGGAGAAGAAGCCTTTAAAGATCGTGGTCTCAGTAATGTTGCAGTCAGTCTTCAAGGTGAAATACCGGGGTTAGTTGTAACCAGAGGTTCTACTCGTCCTGGTAGTGAAGGTGCAGCAATGCAAATCCGGGGAGATATTTCCATCAATGGAAATTCTAGTCCATTGATATTAATAGACGGTATTACCGGTTCGCTGGATGAACTTAACCAAATGGCTTCGAATGATATTGAAAATATCTCGGTATTGAAAGATGCCTCAGCAGCTATCTACGGAGCCCGTTCTGCCGCCGGTGTATTGCTGGTAACTACAAAACGAGGGAAAAAAGGTGCAGCAAAAATTACCTATAATGGTTCACTCAGTACTACGATTAACGGGATTCAACCTCCTCTTACTACCAACTCACAATGGTTGGATATGTTTTATGAAGCACAATACCGGGATGCTATGGCAAAATATCCGGCATTGACATCGAAAGATGATATAATGAAACAATTCGACTGGTGGATATTTAATACCGGTAGTGTATTGGGTGGTGTGGATGCCAATGGTCAGAGCTACTATCGGGATGTGCTATGGAATGCGTTACGTAGCGGACAGACATTGACCCTGAAGAATAGTGGAAAGACCTACCGGTATGAACCGAATCACTCTTTGATGGATGAATTATACGGTCAGGCAACATCGCAGAAGCACTCTGTAAGTATTTCAGGTGGTGACGATAAATTTAGCTATATGGCTTCGCTCGGTTATTCTGAAGCCCAATCGCAACTGAAAGTTGCAGAAGATGGTGAGAAAAAATATAGTGGACGTTTAAATGTGGATTATCAGGCCAGCAAATTGTTGAAAATAGAAATCGGTACGTCGTACGAAAAGCGTGATATAACAACGCCAAGTACAGACGTTGGAGCTGGTTGGTACGATCCATGGTTTTGGTCTATATATACACCAAAGGGGAATTATTACGATACATTTGGGAACCGTAATCCCGTCGGTGGACTTGTTGGCGGAGGACAAATTAAAACCGGTTTTGTTACCTCACGTTCTAATCTGAAAGCGACATTTGATCTTTCTCCACTTTTAAAAGGTCTTTCGATCTCAGGAACAGGTGGCTATAAAACAGTGGAAAAGAACATTCAAACACTTTCCAAAAAGATCCAATACTACGATTATGCCGATGTAGCGACAACAAGCAGGCAATCCCCGGGTTCACTCACTGAAGATATGAACAGATGGGAGAATAAAACACTTAACGGATTTATTAACTACGATAATAAATTCAATACAGTACATCATGTAACCGGTATGTTAGGTGTAACTGCCGAAGAGGACAGCTGGAAAGAGGTAAAAGCTTCACGTTCTCAAGGTCCTTTGTACGCTGGATCAGATTTAGTGGATCTTAATGTAATGGTAAGCGGTACCAACAATGGAGCAGATGGGGGTCAAACTTCATGGGGACTTTTATCCTATGTGAGCCGTTTGCATTATGATTTTGATAATAAATATTTGATAGGGTTTTTAGGCCGTCGTGATGGGTCTTCTAAATTGTATCCTGATCAAAGATGGAAAAATTTCTACTCTGTATCAGGTGGCTGGGTTGTTAGTCAGGAAAATTTTATGCAGAATGTCAAATTTCTTGATTTTTTGAAAGTTCGTTATAATTATGGTAAAACCGGTAATGTGGATGGAATTGATAACTATGAGCAGTATGCTACGTTATCTTCTTCAAGCGCCTATTTTGGAACCGGATCCGGGCTGACAGCACAACCAGCTTTGTCGCTTGGTGGTATGACTTCTTCAACGCGTACCTGGGAGACTATATTCAGCCATGATGCAGGTTTGGATTTTGCTTTCCTAAAAAACCGTCTGTCAGGGTCATTCGATTATTTTTCAAAGACAAATGATGGTATGTTTATTGGGGTGACTTATCCTTCCATACTCGGCGCTTCGGCTCCTTCGTCAAACAATGGCAAATTACGCACGAATGGTTGGGAATTCTCGCTTAACTGGCAAGACAAGATAGGTTCGGTTACTTACAATGTTGGCGGTTTTCTTTCAGATGCTTCAACTACATTACTTGAATTGACGAACAACCAGAATGTACCAGATCCGGGTAAGAATACGAACCGTTTGATTGGAAAACCGCTCAACGCTATTTATGTTTACAAAACAGATGGAATTTTCCAGACACAGACAGAAGCAGATGATTATTACGAAAAATACTATTGGACAGATGCCACACACACCGCAATTAAATCGGGAAACATTATTCCTGCTCCGCAGACACAAGGAACGAATCGTCTTCGTCCGGGTGCACGAAAAGTAGTTGATATGGATGGTGATGGGGCGATTACCACTAAAGATACTTATTATGCGGGAGATGCAGCCCCTCATATAATATTTGGATTTAAAGCAGGGTTGGAATGGAAAGGCATTGATATGCAGGCTTTCTTTCAGGGTGTAGGAAAACAAGTGGTGTTAAGAACAGGAAATCTTTATGCTCCGTGGGTAACTAATTATACATTACAAAACAGCACTTTTATGGGTAAGATGTGGACGGAAGATAATCCGGATGCAATTTATACAGTAGCATCACGGGATGCGGCTTTCAATAGATGGAATTATCAAAATAAAGATATAAGCGTTCAGAAATCAAGTTATATTCGGTTAAAGTCTTTGGTTATAGGTTACACATTGCCGTTAGAATTAACAAAGAAATGAGCTCTCAATAAAGTAAGGGTGTATTTTTCCGGGGATGATTTGTGGGAATGGACCAAAATCAAAGATGGCTATGACCCGGAATACGGTGAAGCATCCAACAATACATTTCCATTTAGCCGGTTACTTTCGGTTGGTTTAGATGTTACGTTTTAATTATAAACCCCTTTAATAAAAAAACATGAAACGCATAACAATAATATTTTCATTTTTTGCACTCGCAATGATGATGGCAGGTTGTAGCGATCTCCTCGACAAAGAACCGCTATCGTCAGGAACTGAAGCTATCTTCTACAACACTCCTGATCAGTTCAAACAAGCGGCTAACGCTTTGTATCAGTTAGAAGGCTGGAAAGACTATAATAATGTCGCCACTTACTATAAAATGGATCAGGGACTGGACATTTCAGGTTTTAGTTCTAATGGAGGTGGATCTGCCGGTGAGTCCGATTTTCACTGGGATAAACCGTACAGCTACATTCGAAACTGCAATATTTTATTGGAAAAAGCCGCAGAATATACCGGAGATCAAACATCAATCAACGGTTCTGTAGGGACGGCTTATTTCTTCCGTGCATGGCAACACTTTTATTTGCTCCAATATTTTGGTGGTGTGCCTATTGCTGACCATTCGTTTGAAGTGACTGACCCTGCACTATACGGACCCCGTAAAAGCAGATATGAAGTAGCTGATTTTATCATCAAAGATCTTAGAGCTGCTATTCCTCTGCTTCCTCAAGAAAAAACTATTACGGCGACAGATAAAGGAAAAGTCAGCCAGGAAGCCGCAAAATCATTTCTTGCAAGGGTATTGCTTTACGAAGCTACATGGGAAAAATATGTGCCGAATATAAGTTATGATTTGGATGGCGATGGGACTACAAAAGGAGCCGGGAATACAAAGCCTTCGGGCTATCCTTCGATAATTGATTTGTTGACGGAGGCTAAACAAATGGCAAAAGAAGTGATTCAGGAAGCAGAAACGGGGACGTTTCAATTGTGGAATCAGTGTGACTCTCTGAGTTATTACTATCTATTCAATATCGATGATAATGGTGGTAATATCTCCAACTTTAGAAACGCAGGAAAAGCCACGAATAAAGAATTCATATTTAGTGTAAAATATGACTATACTGTCAAAAAAGGAGGTATAAATCTAGGACATTCGATAGCTGCCTGGCAAGGTGGTAATATCAGTACCTATTTAGGTGAAATGTTTCCTTGTCGCAATGGTTTACCTATTCGCGTCAGTTACACCGGTAATATGGCGGATGCGCAGAACAACCCGCAGTTTTTAGGCTTTTCTCATTTCAATGATGAATTCCGTAATCGCGATTACCGGTTTATCGGTTGTGCTTTCTTGCCGGATAGAGTGTCGTGGATGAGTGATCCTGCTTATGGTATAGCATGTACTCTAACAGGCCAGCCTTATCCAACTCCTGTCTATCCACAGGCAACCTACACTCCTAATGACCCGGCGTATAGTAGTAAAGCAGCTATTTTTGTACCCACCTTATATGGAGGTACCAACAATAACTATGGTAGCCGCAAATTTATGCCTGAAGGTTCCCTCAGATCTACTGCAAATACAGAATCACCGGACTATCCGCTTATTCGCTTGGCAGAGGTGCATCTGATTTATGCAGAAGCTGCTGTAGAATTGGGCAACGGCGTAATCTCTGATGCAGACTTGAATTTTTCTGTCAATAAAAACCGTGCCCGTGCCGGAGTAGCTCCATTAACCAATGCATTAATAGCTAATGTATGGGATGCAGGTTGGTGGGATCAATCGCAAAATAAAACCATTTGTAAAAAAATGAACATGCTTGACGAGATTCGACGCGAAAGAGCTTGTGAACTGTTTGGTGAAGGTTTTCGTAGTGATGATCTGAAACGCTGGGGAATAGCGCATATCAATTTGCGAGGACAAAAGTTGGGGCGCCACGTTTATGGTACTGAATATATGACTGCTATTGCGAATGATGCGGCTTATCACGGGCAACCCACCTATCAACCTGCAAAATACCCATTAACTTATGGGGTGTATGAAGTAGGTGGGGTAACAGATCCGGATTATGGTCGTTCAATTGCTACACTACCGGGTAACTTACTTTATTCTCAACGTGATTATTTGGCTCCTATTCCTTTAGGACAAATAAGACTAAATACGGCATTGAAACAAAATCCGGGTTGGTAATTTACGTTTCCCGGATTAGTTTATTTAAGTTTTTTGTAAAGAGGCTGTTCTATTTGAAGTTAAACCCCAAAAGTTTTTTGTCCAACTTTTGGGGTTCACTTCAGGCTTTCGAAGTGGTTTATAATGACCCCAGGTATTTTGCGAAGTGTTTTAGAAAAGAACATGGCATAACACCAACAGAATATCGTGAATTTGGAAGTAGTATCTTAAGGAGTAATCGTATTTTTGAAGACCGTTTGTCCGTATTATTCTTATTGACATTTCATTTTACTACATTTACACTAACCTAATTTGTTTTTAGGTAATTGTTTACTTGAACTGCCTGGTAAGTCGGGGATTGCGCTTCGTATAATGAAGGTAACACAGTAAATCATTCAGTTCCTCTAAAAAATATTAAGAATTATGACAGGCACCCTCGTAGAATTCTCACATTAATATTACTTGCTGTTTCAGTTAGTTCTATTTTAAATGTGAAATAAATATCATATATGCTTAAACACACTCAATTATTGGCAGTAGTAGTACTATTAATAACAGGTTGTCTGGGGGTAAATGCTCAGAAACAAGCTACTACAGACCGCAAGCAACTGTTCGATTACAGATGAAAGTGAATAACCATTATGCATTGCACGGAGGTAAAATAAACGGACAAAGTAATCTCAATACCGCTACATGCAAACCGAGTCGGAATGCGGAAATGGAGAAAAAAACTGGAAGTCGGCCGAGTATGCCTGGAGTCTTATAAACCATAGACATCTAAAGTATTTAATTTATCTTGAATTCAAAAATGAAAAAACTAGTTCTGATCTTTTTATTAAATAGCATTGTGCTTTGTTTGAATGCACAGCAAATCATTACATTCCCTGTCTCGGATAGTATTCCTCACAATAACGATTTCACGGTAAAGGTGCGTATACCCGGTGGGCAATGGCAGGACTTGTATGAGTACGAAGCACTGGTGGATATGCACAATGTAACGAGCAGTTCTATGGTCAATTTCGACTTTTCGGGAACCGTGGCGTTTTCGGTAACTTACAACCGCGGGAAAGTTCAGACCGCTCGTATTCGTCCGTTGTCTTATGGCTTTGAGCCGAAGATAAAAGGGAATACTCTTAGCTTTTCGCTATCTAAACCCTGTAATCTTTCGCTGGAAGTAAACGGCGATATCTTTCATAACCTGCAGATTTTTACCAACGCTCCAGAAACCTACAAGCCCAATCCAAATGACGCCTCCGTGATGTATTTCGGCCCGGGCTTTCATACGGTAAAGAACAATATTCTGCACATCCCAAGCGGTAAAACTCTTTATTTAGCTGGTGGTGCCGTGCTGAATGCTTCTATTAGTTGCGATAGCGTTAAAGATGTGCGCATTTGTGGCCGCGGTATTGTTTACAAAGCAAATGATGGAGTAGGGGTGAATTTCTCCGACAATGTTCAGATAGAAAATCTTATTTTTCTGAATCCGTAGCACTATACCGTTTGCAGCGGTCAATCTACCAACGTCAGGATAAAGAATATCCGCTCCTTTAGCGCTAAAGGCTGGGGCGATGGTATCGACTTGTTTTGCAATAATAATGTGCTGATTGAAGGTGTTTTTATGCGAAACTCCGACGATTGCATTGCCATCTACGGTCACCGTTGGAAATTCTATGGCGACTGCCGAAACATACTGGTGCACAATTCCACCCTTTGGGCTGATGTTGCTCACCCGATCTTAATTGGTACACACGGCAACTCGGAACCGGGGAAATCGGAAGTGCTTGAAAATATGAAGTTCGAAAACATTGATATTCTCAACCAGGACGAAAAGCAAATCAACTATCAGGGCTGTATGAGCATTAATGTATCGGACGAGAATCTGGCCCGAAACATTGTTTTCGAAAATATCCGTGTGGAGGATTTCGAACAAGGTCAACTGCTGAACTTACGCGTAACCTTAAATAAGAAATACGCTCTGGCACCCGGACGAGGCATCGAGAATGTTTATTTCAAGAATGTATCGTATAACGGCAAAAATGCCAACCTCTCCATTATCGAAGGTTATTCGCCCGAGCGTGGAATTAAAAACATTGTTTTCGAAGGGCTGAAGATAAATGGAACTGAAATTTCTCCGAAACTAAATAAACCCGGATATATGCAATATTCCGATTTCTCCAGATTTTACGAAGGATTGTATGTTGAAGGAATTGTTTATAAACCATCGCAAGAGAAAATAAAATAGAAATGAACGTATGAAAATAAATAATTTCAAGATAATCATAACAGGAATTGCCCTGTTGTTTTTATCTTTTCCTGTCGGTGCACAATCCATTATCAAGGAAACACTTCAGAAACTCACCTCCCCCGACGGTGCTTATGAGTTTACCTTTTACCAAAGGCTAATAGCCCCAGGTGAGAAGCAGATGTATTATACACTTTCCTACAAAGGGAAACCGGTTGTTGAGGAATCGGAACTGGGCATATTGATCGAAAATCAAATCTTCGAATCGGCTCTGGCTGTTCCGAACGATACCTGTAAGGTTTGGGGAGAAAATCTCAACTATACAGGCGTTCAGCGCGCTTCGTTCGACGAGACATGGAAACCTGTGTATGGAGAGCATACTGCCATTCGTAACAATTACAATGAGATGACTGTTTCGTTCCGAAAAGGGGAAGCGTCAATTAAACCATCGGGCGATGGATACGACAAGAACAAAAGCTACTATATGAACCTGATTGTTCGTGTATACAATGAAGGAGTGGCGGTGCGCTATCATTTTCCCGAGCCAAGTAACGGACTCTTTCTGCATATTGTAGGCGAACAAACACAATTCACTATGCCTCAGGGAACATTGGCTTACTATGAACCATGGGCGCAGGGACCTTATTCATTGTTGTCCCTCAAAAACTGGAAAGGGCAAAGCGAACGCCCGCTAACGATGAAATTGACAAATGGACTTACGGTTGCCTTGGCCGAAGCTCAGATGACTGACTATGCCCGTATGAAGTTCAGCCTTAATGCTACCAAACCCAATACTTTGCAAGCAGTTATCTATGGTAGCGTGGATGTGATTCCGGCGTATTCTACTCCCTGGCGTGTAATTATGGCAGCCGAAAAGCCTATAGAATTGATGGCAAACAAAGACATTATATTCAATCTGAATCCCGAAAATAAGTTAAGAGATGTTTCGTGGATTAAACCGGGGAAAGCCGTTCGTATAGAAAAAGTAACACAGGAAGATGCTAAAAAGAATGTGGATTTTGCTGCCGAACATGGTTTGCAATACATTCACCTTGATGCCGGTTGGTACGGTCCCGAAATGAAAATGAGTTCACAGGCTACTAAAGTGAGCAAAACTAAAGATATCAATATTCCGGAACTGACGGCCTATGCAGCAACCAAAGGCATCGGACTCTGGGTGTATGTAAATCAACGTGCATTGATTCAGCAGTTAGATTCAATTCTTCCATTGTATAAAAAATGGGGAATAAAAGGACTCAAATTTGGTTTTGTGCAGGTAGGTAATCAATACTGGACAACATGGTTGCATGAAGCTGTAAAGAAATGTGCAGAATACGGGCTGATGGTAGATATCCATGACGAATACCGTCCTACAGGATTTAGTCGTACCTATCCTAACCTGATGACGCAGGAAGGTGTACGTGGAAACGAGGAAATGCCTGATGCCGACCACAATACAATTCTACCTTTTACCCGCTATCTGGCCGGTCCTGCCGATTATACCATTTGTTACTACAACACGCGTGTGAAAAATACACATGCTCATCAACTGGCTTTGTCGGTGGTTTATTACAGCCCTATTCAGTTTATGTATTGGTACGACCAACCTTCGGCGTATCAGGGCGAACCTGAGATTGAGTTTTTAGATAAAGTGAAAACTGTTTGGGACGATACAAAAGTGATTGATGGTAGAGTGGGTGAGTTTGTTACCATTGCCCGCCGAAGTGGAGATGAATGGTTCGTGGGTTCGATTACCAACACTCAGGAACGCAAAATCACCATTCCTACTAGCTTTTTGGAAAAAGGCAAGAGATACACTCTGAAAATGTATCAGGATGATGACAAAATTAAAACTCGTACCAAAGTCGGCATTACCGAGAAAAAAATAAAAGGCGGAGATATGTTGAACTTCGACCTAAAAGCAAGTGGCGGAGTAGCTCTACACATTACGAAGATTTAAAAAGGCAGAATATATCAATCAAATACGAAGCGGATTAGGTGAAAACTTAAAAGGATTCCTTATAGACATTTTTTGTGACCTATTTCCAAAATTCAAAAAAGGTCACGTTTTAGTCACAAAATCGTGTTTTTTTGTGACCTAATTCGTGACTAATGTTAAAACTTGGTACGATTTGTAGTAAAATAAAAAACCCCACAAAATTGTTGATTTTGTAGGGTTTTTCTGGTTTTAGTCGTTATTCCACTTTGCCTTTCAGCGGAGAGTGAGGGTTATGAACTTTTCTCTCCTTATTCCGTAATTATCAATCACTTAATTGTACCGACATTTCTATTAGTAAC
>JBAYMP010000066.1:0-8604 GCA_041663505.1 Bacteroidales bacterium
CTTACAGCTCCTGGATTTTTTGAAGACTACCATGATCCGGACGATGTGGATAAATTCCCGTGGCCTGATCCTTCTATTTATGTCGACCCTGAAGAATGTCGCAGAGTGGTTGAGGATGTGCCTGAAGGCTATGCTGTGCTCGGCGTGATCTGGTCAGCACATTTTCAGGACGCATGTTCAGCTTTCGGTATGGAGGAGGCTCTGATGCGCATGATGACAGAACCTGAGATGTTCAAGGCTGTTATAGACCGTATAGCTGACTTTTATCTGCAGGCAAATGAAATATTCTATAAAGCTACCCAGGGAAAATTGCATGCTGTATTGATTGGAAATGACCTTGGTTCCCAAAAAGGACTTATGGTAGATCCAGACTCAATACGAGAATTTGTATTACCAGGGACCAAAAAATTGGTTGAACAAGCAAAACGATATGGTTTGAAAGTTATCCATCATTCCTGCGGTTCAATATTTGATATAATTCCTGATCTTATCGATTGTGGAATTGACGTAATTCATCCTATTCAGGCTTTGGCCGCCAACATGGAACCTCAGAGACTGAAAGATTCATTTGGAAATCAGATCTCATTTTGCGGAGGAGTGGATGCACAATATCTTCTGGTGAACGGAAAACCATCTGAAGTTGTATCCAAGGTTCAGGAACTTCGGACTATTTTTCCTACCGGCTTGATTCTTTCACCGAGTCATGAAGCAATACTCCCTGATATCCCACCGGCAAATATTGAAGCATTGTTTTCAGAAGCTGTAAAGTAAAGCGTATAAATATCTTATTGATCCTGGTTCTTTAGATAAAAAATCAGGGAAAAAATAGTCGTAAACGTATTGTGCCAAACCTGTAACGCCAAGCAGTTTTGTGTTTTTTCAGGGGCAAGTATACAAATAATTATCTGGTTTTTAATGGAAAAATAAAATTTGGATGCAATAGCAGTACCATTAATAAGGTATTTAAATGCCTGAATATTGGTATTTAGACTTTTGCTTTTTCTAACGATTTTTGTCCTAATAAATATTACAACAATCATGGCAAAAATCGCAAAAAAATTAACTGATTTAATTGGCAACACGCCCTTACTGGAATTAAGTCGCTATGAAGACCAATATAAACTCAATGCCAGAGTAATTGCAAAGCTGGAGTATTTGAATCCAGGCAGAAGCGTAAAAGACAGAATTGGCTTGTCCTTGATAGAGGATGCTGAAAAAAAAGGTATTATAAATCCAAAAACTGTCATTATTGAGCCAACAAGTGGCAATACTGGCATTGCGCTTGCATATGTTGCAGCAATAAAGGGTTACAGGCTGATACTTACAATGCCTGAAACCATGAGTTTGGAGAGGCGCAGTTTACTAAGAGCTCTGGGAGCGGAGATTGTCCTTACTCCCGGTTTTGAAGGAATGGGAGGAGCTATAAGAAAAGCAGAAGAACTGAAAAAACAATATTCAGATTCGTACATTCCTCAACAGTTCCAGAATAAGGCTAATCCGGAGATTCATCGCAAAACGACGGCTGTAGAAATATGGCGTGATACTGATGGTAAGATTGATTTTCTGGTTGCCGGAGTCGGTACCGGAGGCACAATTACCGGTGCTGGTGGTGCTCTTAAGCAGTTTAATCCAAAAATTAAAGTCATTGCGGTAGAGCCATTTGATTCTCCTGTATTGTCGGGAGGCTCAGCAGGACCCCATTCCATTCAAGGCATAGGAGCTGGCTTTGTACCAGGTGTCTATGATTCAACGGTGATTGATGAAATCATTAAAGTCAAAAATGAGGACGCTTTTGCGTCAAGTCGTGATGTAGCCAACATCGAAGGGCTATTGGTAGGCATATCTTCCGGAGCGGCACTTTGGGCTGCCAGGGACATTGCACAGCGTCCTGAAAATAAAGGAAAGAACATCGTCGTGGTTCTTCCTGATACCGGCGAAAGGTATCTTTCAACCCAATTATATAAATAAAGTATTTTGGATTAATTCCAACAGTACTTTTTCAGTTGCATTTTTTCACCGATCTACATAATGAGTGCAACATCAATAGTGTAATTATATCCATATAAATAATTTTATTAGTATGAGCAAAATATATGTAAACGGAAAGCTGCAGGAATTGAAAAATCCAGCTTCAGTACTTGATATCATCAAAAACAATAATGTACTACAGCCTGACATGGTCTCAGTTCAATTGAATGGAGAGTTTGTATTACGTGAAGATTATGAATCAACTCAGATAAAAGACGGAGATGAAGTTAATTTTCTCTATTTTATGGGAGGAGGGTCTGACCTTTTTTACAAAAGTGAAATAACAATAAATTCTTTGAACTCTATTATTCTGCCATGGATTTAACGGATGAACAAATAAATCGGTACAGCCGTCATATCCTCCTTCAGGATGTAGGAGTCGAAGGCCAGGAAAAGATTCTGAATGCAAAAGTGTTGATCATTGGAGCAGGTGGGCTTGGCGCACCTATTGCATATTATCTGGCGGCAGCAGGAATTGGGACTATAGGTATTATTGATGGAGACGTAGTTGACTTAAGCAATTTGCAGCGTCAGATCATTCATTTTACGGAAGATGTCGGGCGACCGAAAGTAATTTCAGCAAAAGAAAAAATTCAACGGCTAAATCCAGATGTAAACGTGATTACCTATCAGACGCTTTTTACTTCGGAGAATGCATTGGAGATTGTGAAGGATTATGATTTCATTGTTGACGGAACGGATAATTTTCCCGTTAAGTTTTTAATCAATGATGCCTGTGTATTTGCCGGAAAGCCTTTTTCTCATGGAGGAATATTGCGTTTTGAGGGACAGACATTCACTTATGTACCTGGATCAGCTTGTTATAGATGTTTTTTCTATGCACCTCCTCCTCCAAATGCGGTTCCAACCTGTTCACAGGCGGGGGTCTTGGGTGCGATAGCAGGAATGCTTGGGACAATACAAGCGGCAGAAGTACTCAAATATTTTACTGGAGTTGGTGATTTACTTACGAACCGCTTGCTTACGTTTAATGCAAAAACCATGGATTTCAGGACTATAAGTGGTAAGAAAAATAATAATTGTCCGGTCTGTGGCGAAAACCCTTCAATTACACATTTGATTGATTATGAGCAAGCAACCTGTGATATATCAAACAGAAAAAAACAATCTAAATAATTCAGTCATGGCAGAACAAAAGAAATTATCCATCATCAGTTTCAGCGGTGATTTTGACAAACTGACGGCTGTATTTACACTAGCTACAGGTGCGTCGGCAATAGGTTATGAAGTAAATATATTTTTCACTTTTTGGGGACTTGACGCAATAAAAATAAAACAAGGCAGAAGTTTGGTCGGAAGGGGCTTTCTTCCAAAGTTATTCGCTTTTTTTATGGGAGGGCTAAAAAGTGCACCGGTTAGCCGGCTCAATTTTGGTGGAATAAGCCCAGGAATTTTTCGCCATATGATGAGAAAAAATAACGTGGCTACTCTTGAAGAACTTGTTGATGCAGCAAAAGTGTTGAATGTGAATTTTTATGCTTGTGAAATGGCGATGCATATTCTTGGACTGGAAAAAAGCGATTTTATTCCAGAAGTTAAAGATGTGCTTGGTGTCCCTTCTTTCCTGAAAATCGCTGACGGTGGTCAGACTCTATTTATTTGATAATTGGCTATGCCAACATAAATAAATTAAAACTATATAAAAATGTCTTCTTATAAACTGGATGTAACCGGAGAGCATTGTCCGATGACATATGTCAGAACAAAGATTCAACTTGCAAAACTAAATTCCGGTGATGTTTTGGAGGTATTGGTCACTAAAGGTGAGCCGTTGGAGAACATACCCGGCAGCGCTACAGAACAAGGGTATAAAGTATTGTCTGTAAAAGAAACTGAAAGAAGTGGTATATATTCAATAATAATCCAGAAATGATACAGATTCCAAAAAATATAATAGAAGGGATAATTCATCAAGCTTTGAAAGAATTACCGAATGAAGCCTGTGGATTGCTCACCGGAAAAAATGGTGTGGTAGAAAAACGATATGCCATGATAAATGTTGATTTTAGCCCATCACACTTTTCTTTTAATCCGGCTGAGCAATTTCAGGTCTTTCGGTCTGCTTTAGCAGATGGAACCCAAATTATAGCCAATTATCATAGTCATCCAGAATCACCTGCAAGGCCTTCGAAAGAAGATATCCGTCTTGCATTTGATCCTGAGATTACTTATCTGATTCTTTCATTGGCCTCGGAAAAGCCAGTGCTTAAGGCTTTTAACATTAAGGACGGAGTTTCTGAGGAAGTGGAAATAATAACTACAGATAAATCGGCTGATTTATAAATTTAAAAAAGGAAATAAATGAAGCCTGAATCTTACGATGTAATTAATAAAAACACTTTGTTACTTTCAAGTCAGGGCATGCCGGAGTATAAATATATTCCGCAACATGGGAAACCATTACCCTCGATTCCAAAGTTGGAGAGAATTGTTGATTTGCTCAGGGCGGTTGTCTTTCCAGGGTACTACGGAGACTCAATTATAAGTTTGAAAAGCCTTGAATGTCATATTGGCATTAAACTTGAAGAAGTGTATGAGCTGCTTTCGGAGCAAATTCATAATGGACTTTGTTATAACAATCCGGAAGAGAAATGTCTTAATTTTCAGGAAATAGCCTCTGAAAAAGCATTGTCATTCATAGATATGATACCTGAACTCAAAAGAATAATCTCTACCGATGTCAAGGCGACTTTTGATGGGGATCCTGCAGCCATGAGCTATGGTGAGGTTATTTTTTCCTATCCTGCCATTAGGGCCGTTTTTAATCATCGTGTTGCACACGAACTACTAAATCTTGGCGTTCCTATCATTCCTAGAGTGATCTCTGAGTTGGCGCATTCAGAAACAGGCATTGACATTCATCCAGGTGCAAAAATAGGAGAATATTTCAGTATAGACCACGGTACCGGTGTAGTAATCGGTGAAACAAGTGTTGTTGGTGATCATGTTCGCTTGTATCAGGGGGTTACATTGGGTGCAAAACGATTTGAAATGGATGAGGAGGGTAATATGTTAAATATTCCTAGACATCCGATTCTTGAAGACAACGTGGTAGTATACGCAAATGCAAATATTTTGGGGCGGATTACTATTGGACATGATTCCATAATCGGAGGAAATGTGTGGCTGACTAACAGTGTACCTGCAGAATCAAGGATTCTACAGCAAAAAGCAATTATAAGTACATTTTATGACGGTCTTGGTATTTAACTTTTTGTTTCCCTTACAGAATGCATCCTTAAATTAATAATTATGTCACAGAATGATCTACAACGCAGCATAACGACTGCTACAGCCAGACAGCTGGCTACTACTACAAAGACTGTTCCACAGATGGGTTCAATCACGCCACGTCTGTTATTGAAACTTTTGCCATGGGTTCAGGTGGATTCGGGAACCTATCGTGTAAACAGAACCAGAGTAGAACTCAAAAAAGCAGATCGTATTGCAGTTGAATTTTATGACGGTGTACCATCTTTCAGAGCGGAATCCTTTCGTCGCATACCTCTATTTTCATATATTGATGAAGATATTGTGAACCGTTTGGCCAAAAGGTTTCAAGTTGAGACAGTAGAACTAGGAGGTAATCTTATCGAAGAAGGAAAGGATCATCAGAAGTTTTTTATTGTGGCCAAAGGTCAAGTGGAAATTCTCAGTAAGGGAACTCATGGTGAAAATTTACGCATTGCTCTATTGTCTGAAGGTGAATACTTTGGAGAAGCCGATATTATTTCCGACAAACTTTCGTCTGTAACGGTTCGCACTATTACGCCTGGAGTTTTCTTAACGCTCAACAGTCAGGAACTTGAAAGCATCATCAAAGAAGTTCCAAACTTCCGTGAACAATTTCAAAAGGCTGTTGACGAACATTTGCGCGTGAAGGCTACCGTAAATACCCACGGCGAAAAACATATTGATCTTGTCTCAGGTCATGAAGAAGACAACATTATTCCGGAAACCTATATTGACTATGAGGAATCTCCCCGCGAATACTCGTTGAATACTTTGCAGACAGTAGTTCGAGTGCATACCCGCGTTTCGGACCTTTACAACAATCCTTACGACCAACTGGAACAACAGATGCGTCTAAGCATTGAAAGTATTCGGGAAAGACAGGAATGGGAACTGATCAACAATAATCATTTCGGATTGTTGGATAGCGTTGAGCCTGGTTATCGTGTGAGTACCCGTTATGGAGCACCTACACCTGATGATTTGGACGAGTTGCTGTCACTTGTATGGAAATCTCCTTCGTTTTTTATTGCGCATCCCAGGGCAATCGCTGCTTTTGAGCGTGAATGTACCTGGCGTGGCGTGCCTCCGGTTACCACCAATGTGTTTGGTACTGAAGTTATTACCTGGCGGGGTGTTCCCATTATCCCCAGTGATAAGGTTGAAATTAAAGGGCATTATCTTACTAACAGAGGCGTTGGAACTACAAGTATAATTCTGGTGCGAACTGGTGAAAACGAGCAAGGAGTTGTTGGTTTGCATCAGGCAGGTATCCCCGGCGAAATTACTCCAAGTCTTTCTGCCAGATTGATGGGTCTGGATAAATTTGGCGTGGCTTCCTACCTTCTTACAAAATATTTTTCTCTGGCTTCGCTTACAGACGATGCTATTGCAGTTTTGGAAAACGTAGAAGTCGGTTATTACCATGATTACCAAAATCGTAAGACAAAAGAAAAGTAGAAGTTTTATGCCAAAAGAAATTCAAGTGTCCAAACCGGATCAACTATCGTCTGAAATACAGCATACGATTCCAGTTGATGCGGTTCTTCAGAGTGAGTGGGCGGATATTGGCAAGCTGCGAGATATCGCCAGACGTCATTGTCCAGAAGAATTGCGAACGGTTGTATCGGAAATAATTCCTGACGATATCAATCTGGAAAGTGTCTTTGCCTCTTTTTCCCAGCTTCAGGAACCTGCCAGACTGAGTGGCTTTTCATTACCGGGATTACCAGAAGATTTTTTCCGTTTGGGTAGCTTTTCTGATGCGAATCTGCTGGAAATCAAGAGTGAAAGATTAACTTATGCTGCAAAAGAGCAATTTTCAGAAAATACTTTTTCTGACTATTCTTTTTTAAGAGATCAGCAATTCCGTTACAATGGCCGTGATACGTTTGATGTTGATACTATCCGCAAGGATTTTCCCATTCTTCATCAGAAAGTAAACGGAAAGGATTTGATATGGTTTGACAATGCTGCTACAACCCAAAAGCCACAATCGGTAATCGATGCAATTACTCATTTTTACCAGCACGATAATTCTAACATTCATCGGGCAGCACATACTTTGGCTGCCCGCTCAACTGATGCATATGAAGGAGCTCGTGTGAAAGTCAAGAATTTCATTAACGCTTCTTCTACAGATGAGATAATTTTTGTGCGCGGTACTACGGAGGGCATAAATCTGGTCAGCCAGACATATGGCAGACGGTTTATTCAGCCTGGTGACGAAATAATTGTTTCAACCCTGGACCATCATGCCAATATCGTTCCATGGCAGCAGATTGCAAAGGAGCGGGGAGCTCATTTGCTAGCAATACCAATAAATGACAGGGGCGAAGTGATACTGGAGGAATACGAAAGAATGCTCAGCTCCCGTACAAAGATTGTGTCGGTAGGGCATGTGAACAATACATTTGGAACAATCTCTCCAGTCAAAACCATTATAGATATTGCGAAACGCTATGGTGCTAGAGTTTTGTTGGATGGAGCTCAGTCCATAGCTCATACACCTATTGATGTACAGGATTTGGATGTAGACTTTTTCGTGTTTTCCGGACACAAGATATATGCGCCTAACGGTATTGGTGTGGTTTACGGGAAGAAGGAGCTGCTCGACATTATACCGCCGTGGCAGGGTGGTGGCAACATGATTAAGGATGTAACCATTGAAGAAACAATCTTTAACGATACTCCGGCCAAATTTGAAGCCGGAACCCCGAGCGTGGCAGATGCGGTCGGTTTAGGCGCAGCTTTGGATTATGTAAGTAGTATAGGTCTTATAAACATTTCCAAATATGAACATTACCTTACAGAATATGCACGCGAGCAGCTTTGTAAAATCGAAGGCCTTCGTCTGATTGGAAATCCACGGGATCGTATCAGTGTTGTTTCATTTGAACTTCAGGGAATACCCACTCTTGAAGTTGGAAAACTTTTGGATAAGGAAGGAATCGCGCTGAGAGCCGGTCACCATTGTGCCCAGCCAGCCCTTAGACGTCTTGGCGTTGAAGCCAGCGTCCGTCCGTCGTTTGCATTTTACAACAAACGTGAGGAAATAGATAAATTGGTAGATGCCGTAAAGAAAATTATGTATAACCGGTAATTTTTTTACTGATCTGCCTTTACTCAGTCCGCATTAGAAATAAAGAACTGATGTGGGCTGAGTTTTATTGTATTTAGACATTTGCCAAAATCAATCTGGTATAGTCTGATAGACTTATCTCAAATCTTTAAACTGCTTTCTGTAAACTGAAGGTTGCAAACCGGTGTTTTTCCTGAATTGTTTATTAAAATGGCTAAGATTGTTGAATCCACTGTCAAGGC
>JBAYMP010000067.1:0-8549 GCA_041663505.1 Bacteroidales bacterium
ACACGTATAATCTTTTCGGTAAAGATGAACCCGTTGTCAAAAAGCGTTTTACACAGCGGTTGTTCTACGCTCTCTCAACAAATCTCTCCCCTTCGCTTTACGATAAGTCTATAAGTATGCTCTCCGTATCGCTTGGTTACCAAAACGATTTTGTGCCGACAAGTTTAAAGGAGACTATTCAATCTCAATCTGTATCGGACACCAAGTATGCAATGCCGTTGTCGTTTGGAATTCAGGTCCAGTTTCCGGTAAATGACAGGTTGTCGGTAGGGGCCGGCCTCAGTTATTCGCTGTTGGTATCTCAATATCAGAAATATTCATACAACAGTAGGCTGGATATTCAACAGAACCTGCACTATCTGGGAATTCCGGTAAATGCATACTACAGTCTTCTGCAAAGTAATAAACTAAAATTCTATTTAACTGCTGGTTTAGCTTTAGAAAAAGGTATTCTGGCCAATTACCGGATAGTGGATAATGGTATTAAAAAAACAGAAAATCATTCAATTTCGGGAGTGCAATTCTCCTTTAGCGGAGGTCTGGGTGCAGAGTATAAGCTTAACAACGACATAGGCCTTTATTTTGATCCGTCACTGGCATACTACTTCAAATCTAACCAACCAGACAATATCAGAACTGTACAACGTTTACAGTACAAGTTCGAATTGGGTATGCGTTTCCACTTGTAGCAACTCACTTTTTTTATACCTTTACAAAAAAACAGTTGTCAACCACTGCGATAGTAATACTTAACTGGAACGGAAAGCACTATCTGGAAAAGTTCCTGAATAAACTGGAGTTGAAATCCGACATTCCCGGAGTCTCGATTGTCGTAGCCGATAATGGGTCTACAGACGGTTCCGTAGAGTACCTGAAAGAGTCACATCCCAATATCCAGATTATTGAATTCGATAGGAACCACGGTTTTACCGGAGGTTACAACAGAGCTCTTAAAGAGATAAATACAGACTATTTTCTGCTTTTGAACTCAGATATAGATGTATCTGAGGGATGGTTGGATCCGCTTATAAAGAATATGGATTCAAACCCAAAGGTGGGGATATGTATGCCCAAGATAAGATCTGCGTTCGAACGCGGGAAATTCGAATATGCCGGTGCCTGCGGAGGGTTTATTGACATTTTGGGCTATCCTTTTTGCCGGGGAAGGATACTCTCCAACATTGAGGTTGACGATCTGCAATACGATCAGGATAGAGAGATATTCTGGGCATCCGGTGCCGCCTTGATGATCAGGTCGGAACTGTTTAGCTCTATTGGAGGTCTGGACGAAAGTTTTTTTGCCCATATGGAGGAGATCGACCTTTGCTGGAGAGCAAAACTTGCAGGTTGGCAGGTTTGGGTCTATCCCGAAGCTGTGGTTTATCACGTTGGCGGAGGGACGCTGCCTAACAACTCACCTAAAAAACTCTATTTTAATTACAGAAATAATCTGTTGATGCTCTACAAGAACCTTCCTTTTTCCTCTCTTTACCTCATTTTGATTTCCAGGATGATCTTAGACGGACTCTCTGCAATCGTCTATCTTCTGCAAGGCAAAAGAGAGCAATTTCTCTCGGTGTTTAAAGCGCACGGAGATTTTTGGAAGATGCGCAGAGATATAAAGAGGGATAAAGAGTCTGTAAAAAGGAAAATTTCCGGTATATACAAAGGGAGCATTGTCTTCTCTTTTTTCTGTTCTCGTATGAAGCTGCGCTTTATCGATATCAGAGCAGATATCTCCAAATAAACCATCATCAGCTTACAGAATATCCAAAATACGCTCCAATCTTGTACCCCTTGACCCTTTTATTAAAAAAGTATTTCCGGTTATTGGATTGGCAATGAGATAATCCCGCAACTCAAGTGATGTTTTGAAGAATCTCGCATTAATCACACAATGTGCGTCCCCAAGTGATGCTTTTGCAAATTCTTCACCCACAAAAAGGAGATTTTCAATAGACATATCCTTGATTATATCAAGTATGGCCTTGTGTTCATTTTGAGATTCGGCCCCAAGTTCCAGCATATCCCCAATTACCAGTGTGCTCGTTCCTCTCTCCATCTTTTTGAAATTCTCAAGGGCGGCTCTCATACTTGTAGGGTTGGCATTGTAGGCATCCACAATAAGAATGTTCTCTTTACCCCTTACAAGTTGAGATCTGTTGTTGGACGGAACATATTTCTCTATAGCCCCGGCTGCAAGAGAGGTATCTACACCAAACAGATCTCCCACAGCTAAGGCTGCCATTATATTGTCTGAGTTGTACGCCCCTATAAGGTTTGTGTTTATAACCTCTCCGGTGCACAGTTTCATTCTCAGGAACGGTTCCCCGGATGATGTAGCCAGTACTTGGCAACCCTGATATTGGAAGCCGTACGGAATGGTTTTTAACGGAGCCCTATTCTTAATCATTTCACAAAGATGCGGGTTGTCAATATTGTACAAAGCTGTTCCGCCGGTTTTAAGCAGGTAGTCGTAAAGCTCGCCCTTAGTACTTTTTACACCCTCGAAGGAGCCAAAACCTAAAAGATGGGCCTTTCCCACATTTGTAATCAGACCATAATCCGGTTGTGATATTGATACAAGGTTTGCAATCTCCCCGGGTGAACTTGCACCCATCTCTACAACACCAATTTGAGTTGTCTGATCCATCTTAAGGATGGTCAAGGGAACTCCGATATGGTTGTTAAGGTTTCCCTGGGTGGAAATGACCCTGTATTTTACAGATAAAACGGTAGTTATAAGTTCTTTCGTAGTTGTTTTCCCATTTGTTCCTGTAAGCCCCACGATAGGTATCCTGAGCTTAACCCTATGATACCTTGCCAGATCCTGAAGAGCCGTCAGCACATTCTCTGTCAAAATGAAGTTATCGTTTGCGGGAAGCGATTTATTATCTACAACCGCATACTTTGCTCCCCCCTCGAGAGCTTTAAGAGCAAAGCTGTTGCCATCGAAGTTATCCCCTTTGAGGGCAAAAAATATTGAACCGGGGGTAATTGCCCTGCTATCTGTAGAGACTCCGGAAGAGTCGAGGAAAATTTTATATAATTCTTCTGTTTTCATTATGAAACTTGTTGTTTTCAGTCAAACTATCTTTTACCGGTGGAACCAAAACCTCCATCTCCTCTTTCACTCTCGCTCAGTTCATCTGCCGGTATCCAATCCACCCTTTCGAATTTTGCCACTACCATCTGTGCAACTCTCTCCCCGGGAATCAGGACAAATGGTCGGTCCGAGAGGTTTACAAGTATGATTTTTATCTCTCCACGATAGTCTGCATCTATTGTTCCGGGACTGTTCACGATTCCTATCCCATGCTTTACTGCCAGACCACTTCTTGGTCTTATCTGTGCTTCATACCCCTCGGGCAACTCTATGTGCAGGCCTGTTGGTACCAGGACCCTCTCCATAGGTTGAATTGTAATACTCTCCTTGAGATTGGCTTTAAGGTCCATTCCTGCGGAATGAATTGTTTCATATTTTGGCAGACCAAATCCGGAATTGTTTAAAATTTTAACTTCCATATGGATATTTTCTCGATGTATAAATATGCGGTTATATATAAAAGAATAAATGCTGTATGGATAGCGAGCTTAAGAACAATGTGCATTTGAGGCAGCAGCAGCGATGCTGCATAGAAAACCAACCCCAGCACTACAAATCCTAATATCTTTTTCCATTTGTAAGGGATAGGATAGTACTGGTTGCCCAGTAGAATGCTTATTACAAACATTACAGAATAGCTTATGAGATGTCCCCAGGCCGCTGCGTGATATGAGTAGTAAGGCATTAAAGGTATATCTATGATCAGGGTTGTAAGGAGCCCTGCAAGAGTTATGTTAATGGCAATGTTTGTCTTTCCGGAGAGCTTGTACCACATAGATACATTGAAGTTCATCCCCAGTATTACGTATGCCATCAGCATTACAGGCACAATATCCATACCTGCCCTAAAATCGGAACCTATTATTTTTTCGATTATGTCAAGATAAAGCATGATGCCCAGAAATATGAGCATGGAGAAGGCGGTGAAATGCTCCATAACTTTGGCATAAAGATCTTTTGACCCCTCTTCCTTGGCTTTGGAAAAGAAGAATGGTTCTGCTGCAAAACGGAACATCTGAATACATAGCATCATAAGAGTTGCAATCTTTACGCCCGCCTGAAAGATACCCAGATCGGACTGCCATACGTTTCCTTCGGGAGAGAAAAACCTGAAAAGAACTCTGTCTATGGAGTCGTTAAGAGCACCAGGGAGCTGCGCTATCATAAGCGGGAGCGAGTAGAGCATCATCTTTCTCCAAAGGTCTTTGTTATATGAGAATCGTACCTTAACTATGTCTGGTATGAAGATTATCAGAGAAACAACGCCGGCGAGGAATGTCGCAAAAAGGATATATGTGAAATCCGGTGTGGGTGATATGAAGTTCAGAAGAAGAGTGTTCGGATGCTTTAAAAGATATGCCGGAACAATAAAAAACAGTATGAGGTTAAATGCTGTTTCGGAGAGTATTTTAATTGTCTTTAATATGGCAAACTTAAAGGCTTTCTGTTCGAAGCGGAGCTTCGCAAACAAAATTGCAGTAAAAGAGTCTATTGCCAGAATACTGCCGACGTATACAATTATTTCGGGGTATCCGTCGTAACCCATGAAAGTAGATATGGGGCCTGAGAATATGGATAGTGCTGCGAACGTGAGTACCGATAGCACGGAAACGGTAAGCAATGCATTGGAAAATACAGCTTTGGGAGAACTGTGCGAGTTGGCAAAACGGAAACACCCGGTCTCGAGCCCAAGAGTGAGCAGAACCAATAAAATCGCTATGTAGGCAGAAAACTCTGTATAGATTCCGTAACTCGAAGTTGAGAGTATGCGGGTGTAAATTGGAATGAAAAGAAAGTTTACAACCCGGGCAAGTATTGTGCTTAAACCATATATCGCTGTTTCTCCGGCAAGTTTTTTAAGTGGATTTGCGTTCATCTGCTTAATTTGAAAGGGCTTTAGGTTTGTACACGAGGAAGCCGATGTTCAATTGAGGGAACCATTTTACGTCCGACTTCTCGTAGTATGATGCCGAAAGAGTTATGGGTCCCACCGGGGATTGCCATACCGCTGCTATGTCTGCAGAGAAGGTTCCTGTGGGGAATTTGTCGGAAAATTGTGTCGTTCCGTCTGTTATATTTATCAACTGCTTATATGGCTGGAAATAGGCTCCTGTTAAATGAAAAGCCATACTTTTCGTAAAACGGATTATTGGCACAAATGCAACCCCCATATAAGATGGGGCTCTGTTTTCATTCAGCAGTAGGGTTCTGCTATGTGGATTGGGCTGGAATGCAGGCAGAAACATAAGAGTAGAGAATCTGTCGCCCATTGCGGTTCTGTTGGAAATTGTCATATCAACGAGTAGGCCGAGGGTAAAATACTTGTTCAGCTTATGGTATGATTCCGTAAAGAGTCTGAACGAAAGGTTGTTGTGTATGACATTCCTTATTGGTAATGTACCAACAACAGAGGTGCTGCCGGGAGTGTAATCTTCGGAAAGGTGTGTGTACCTCAGGGAAACTCTGTCTATTCTTCCCTCGGTTGGATACATTCTATTGTTTGTTGTGTTCCTCTCTATGAATAGAGATGGAGAGATATAGGTGAAATTTGTCTTATCGGGTGTGTCGTCTGTAGCAAACTTGTCTGTATGGTAATATTCGTAAAAATTCTTACCAAAATTCACCGAAAACTTGGAGAGCAAGTTCTTATAGAGGTTCACAGGAGTTGCAATACTGAATGTGCCAAACACTTCACTCTCCTGCACATTGCTGCTGTATACACGGTTAGTAAAAAATTGAGTCTGACTGCCTCCGAAATAGTCAAAGCGGTGAGCGGTAAATTGAATCTCATAAAAAGCCATCGGTCTTACAGAGAAATCCTGTCGCCAGTATCCGTTGAAACCTGTATAAAACCGGCCGAGATTGACATCAACTGCCGCTTTCCAGGGTTTGTAAGAGAAATTTCTGTATTCGGCACCAATATATCCCTGGTTAAGAGAAGAGGAGGAGATATTGCCTCCTATTGATATACGCATAGGAGGGGCCTTTGATACCCTTAGGTAAATGTCAAAGACCGAATCCCGGCTCATCTTTGCAACCGGATAGAAGTTTTTTACATTTCCACTGGCTATTACCCTGTAGTATCCTCTCTTTAATTGCTCAAAATCGAAGTACCTTTTTCTGTCTTCGCGGAATGTTTTATCTATGAACTCCTTCTCGGAGCTTATAAGGCTGTCGTTTATGATTACCTTTTCGAACCTTAGCGGAATACACTTTGCCCTGAAGGCAAGCCTCTTCTTTAACAAACTATCCGAACTCTCTCTCTTCTTTATCTTTGCCTTCAATTCTGGCATAACTTTCATAGCATTAAAGTATCCGGTCCGCACAATATCGTCAATTTTATCAAAATCCAGAAGCTCGACATCAGTAAACTTAGAATCAATCAGCATACCCTTATCTTCCGGAATTGCATAGTTTGTCTCCACTGTGAGCATACTTTTGATTTGAGAAATGAGATCATCAGAGTCCGACTCTTCATAATTTCCTGCGCACTTAACCCCTATTATATAGTCAGGATTGAAGTCCTCGATCATTACATCCCATGGAAAGTTGTTGTAAAGACCGCCGTCAAACAGCAGAGTGGAATCTATAAGTATTGGCTTGAAGAAAAATGGGAAGGACATAGACGCTCTTATCGCGGAGCCGAGATCGCCTTTTCTCAATATTACTGGTTTTTTATTGGCAGCATCGGCTGCAACACACCGGAAGGGAACCATAAGCTTATCGAAATTATACCCGGCAGCAGCTGCCGAAGGTGCAAATAATTGTATTACAGCAAGATCCATTGGATATGGAGAGACAATACTTGTAGGCAATTTTACGGAGACTTTATTATTCTTGTCTTTGGAAAAGGTAACTCCAAGCATCTCTGCTGTAGGTTCTCTCCTGTATACATATGAGGCAAAACCCTTCTCCTGTTGTCCGTTATACCACGATTCAAACTCTTTGGAACGGAACAGCTTAAGCATTTCGTCTGGGGTGAAGCCTATCGAATACAAACCACCGATTATTGCCCCCATTGAAGTACCGGTTACATAATCTACGGGTATGCCATTCTCTTCAAACGCTTTAAGCACACCTATATGAGACAGTCCTTTGGCTCCTCCTCCGCTAAACACAACTCCAACGCTTTGTGCAGAGAGGATAAAAGGTGCAAGCACGAGGATCAAGGATATAACAAATTTTTTGATTTGCATTATCGTGGTAATTGAGTAATTTTGCCAATGAAACAAAGGTATTAATTTTTTTAAATCTAATCCAACAATATTGAAAAATAATATTTTTAAACTACTGGTTATCTTGCCATTAATCGTTTATTCCTGCAAGGGAAACAAAGAAACTGCTCAGCAGGAGATGCAAAAAGATTCAGCTCAGGTAAAACAAGAAAATATAGTCAAAATGGATACAACTATGCTATTTAATCCGGCAGAACTTCCGGAAGAACCGGTTTTTGATATCATCACTACAAGCGGTACTATAAGAATCAAGCTTTACAAAGAGACTACCGGGCACAGGGATAATTTTGTAAAACTGGCAGCAGCTGGGTATTACAACGGAATTTTATTTCACCGGGTCATTAATGGCTTTATGATTCAGACCGGCGACCCTCTTACAAAAGACACAGCAAATGTCGCAAGGTTCGGGACAGGCGGTCCTGGTTATACTGTCCCGGCAGAGATATTGCCTCAGTTCAAACATAAAAAAGGGGCCATGGCTGCTGCTCGCATGGGTGATAAGGCCAATCCCAAGAGGGAATCTTCCGGATCTCAGTTCTATCTTGTTCAGGATGCAGCCAATTGTGTTCACCTGAATGATAAATATACGGTCTTTGGCGAGACCATAAAGGGAATAGAGACAATTGACATAATTGCAACTACTCCTACAAACCAGAGGGACTTTCCGATGTTGCCTATCAAAATAATCAGCATCACACCTGTGAAATAAGGATCATCCCATCATCTCTCTTACCTTCTTGGCCATATTGGATGCAAAGACAAATTCATTCAACTCCTTATGGCTTGAGGTAAGAATATTGTTTTTGTTCCCTTCCCACATCAACTCTCCATTGTAGATAAAGCCCACCCTGTCGCCTATCTCCATAACTGAATTCATATCGTGGGTGTTGACAACTGTGGTTATGTTGTACTCTTTTGTTATCTCGTATATAAGCTGGTCAATCAGAATAGAAGTATGCGGATCGAGACCGGAGTTCGGTTCGTCGCAGAAAAGGTATTTAGGGTTTAGAGCGATAGCTCTTGCTATTCCGACTCTCTTCTGCATACCTCCGCTCAACTCATTTGGGAATAATTTATTCACATTTTGAAGGTTCACCCTTTCCAGGCAGAAATTTATGCGATCCAGTTTCTTCTCCTTGCTCCATTCGGTAAAAAAGTCCATAGGGAACCTTACATTCTCCTCTACGGTTGCAAAGTCAAAAAGGGCA
>JBAYMP010000068.1:0-8499 GCA_041663505.1 Bacteroidales bacterium
AAAACTGAAAATGGGGATTATTGGTGTCCCCGATCACATGAATTATTCCCGTCAAAGGAAAACGAGCCAGATTTTAGGTGTCATGCCGGATTTAAAGAAAGAACCAGGGATTCCGTAGATATTCAGAGAATCCGGACAACTCAGCATACAATGATTAGACAGTGTCATGAGCTTGGTATGCAAATCGTTTGGAGGGGTTCAAGGGAGGCCGCATACGGAGCTTACCGCCCAGGTGTGGAGGAATGGCTCAAGCTCAATTATGTTTCACTCCTGAGACTTGAAGAAAGAAACGACGAGGTATTTCTGAAGGAAAGGCTGGCTCTTGCAGAGGAAGAGGTTAGAGCTGCAAAAATCTCCTTGAAGATGTTGTTTGTGGAAGTACACGAGGTAGAGGTATGACTCCAGAATCATTAAAAACATGCCCACTCCATGAAACCCCCTACGGGATGTGGGCCTCCGGAATGAATCGAGAATGTCTACATGGCCGAGGATCTGCGAAATGCATAGAAATATCATGCCCTCGATTCGGCACGGCTTCAGCACTCCGGGTATGTTGTCAGGACTGCACAGATAGATATGCAGGAGATTGTCACGGGTGTCTTTATCGAGGGGCTGTTGTGTGGTTGGATAAGAGTAAGATAAAGGTCGTGACGGTTGAGGAGAAGGGGCTTTTTGATTTTTAAGGGGGTGTGAGGGTAATGGAAAACAGTAACTATTCTTTTTTAATTTGTCTAAAATACCGAGTATTCCCGTGTATTTTAGATTCCAGAATACCCCCCTCCACTAGTTTAATAAGTCGTTCTCTTGTACGTCGCTCATCGGCTCCTATTTCTTCAGCTATCTCGGCAGCAGGTAACCAGGGGTCTACAGATCTTAATTTTATTGCCAATAGAAATTCATTATCTGTATGCGGTTCTTTAGATTTTTGTTTTAATATCATCAAATCACTTGTAACGGATACGCAGTTTAAGTATATATGTCTTATGTTACTAGTTGCTAATGACGCAAACTTTATATATAGTTGGGCGTATATAACATAATGCTAGAGGGTTAAACTATGGAATACAACTCAAAAACACCTGATTTATCTACTCATGATATACCCCCCGAAGATGATTTTGGGTATATATCAATCCCTATTGCATTATTGAATTACAATAGCACTATGTTATACAATTCATATCTAATTTTAGAGAATCAGTTGTCCCAGATTGACCCAGAATGTGAACCCGGGATATACACAAAATTAAATGATTTTACTCAAAGGATATTTGATTCGTGGGTATTATTAGGATCAGAGGGCGGTGAAGATAATGGAATTGGAGTTTAATCGCTGTCCTGCAATCGACGGAGAGCTTAAAGCATGGGCTATAATGTACCCAGAAATTAAAGAAATATTAGCAATTGACCCAGCAACATATGAAAAGGGAGAACAAGCTTGTTTTGAACTTAAAGCCTGCACACTTGCCGGGATACATGATAATATAATATCAGACAAGGGAACTGTGCAAATTGAATATGCCTTTTACACCAATAACATTTTAAAAGTTCTTGATGAGTATGCCGGTGGTTCGTGGATTCATGACGCACCAGATAAATTAAAAGATCGAAGGGAAGCCCATATAACAAAGATCGTGCAGGAATCAAGAGCCGCAGAAGAACTTGAAAGGAAGTATATTAACAATATTGTCAGAGAATGGAATAAATACGATGCTCCGAAAGCAGAAAAGGGAGAATATGATATAAGAACTTCTGGAATATACAGATCAGCCGAAACAATAAACGAGGCAACCGGGGACATACAATATATCCAAAAGGAAGTCTGCAGAACCCCTTTTATATTATGTGGGGTGAGTGTTCCCCATTTCAACGATGAAAACGTTTTTTATAAAGTTAGATACCCTTCGGTATATGGGGAAATAAAAGAATTTTGGGCGAGTCTGGGCACCCTGCTTTCAAGGAAAGAGCTTAAAACTTTGTTTTTGTCAAAAGGAATGAACTGCCCGGAAAATGCACTCTTAATGGAAACACTTGAGTATATAAGCAGGAGTATAGGGGAATTCAGCCAGCAATATAAAAAGGAGTTTTCAGCAAAAAGAAACGGATGGACTGATGATAATTCATGTTTTGTATTAGGGGATCGAAGTATTACATCAGGCGGGACATTCCCGATATTATCAGTCGGGGATGGAAAGGGCTTTCCTGAACTTGAGAAAAAGGGAACTGTTAAAGGATGGGCAGAAGGTGTAAGTTCTCTTTTAGATTTTGATGTGATCCGCTTCAAGTGTTATGATGCAATGACGGCTCCCCTTAATTCAGTTTTAGGGGTAGAATCCCACGTAACCGACCACTATGGGAACACATCACAGGGTAAAACATTTTCAGCATGGGTTGCACTCTCTATGGTAGGGGATGCCGAGGGGCTGACGATTGGGGCAAAAAGTACAGCAAAAGGAATTTTAGTCCACGTTAGAGACTTCTCAGATCTCCCTATCCTAATAGATGAAAGCTCTGATGCAGGAGAGCACCTTTCTGATTTAGTGTATCCTCTGACAAGCAACAAAGGGCGTGTTAAAAGTACAGTAGACGGGCAGAGGGACGGAGGGGAAGAGTACCACACGACTACAATGTTCACAGGCGAGAAACCTATAAGGGATTGTTTGCAGAACTCCGGGCAGCAGTACAGAGTAAATGAACTTGATGATACACTGCCTGACCTATTAACTAAAGACATCAACAGAGTTAAGCGGGCAATCCGAGACAACCACGGGCACATAATAGAAATGTATATTCAGGAAGTCTTCAAGCGAATGGAGAAAGGAACATTACAGACTCTTTATGATGAGTGTTTTGATAAGTTGCCTGATAATACTTCAAACATCGAGGGGCGGTCCAGATCTATTTTTGCATGTATTATGGTTGCGGGGGAAATATTAGAATCTATTTTTAAGAAAATCGGGATACCTACCCATGACCCGTCTGAAATTGTAAATAAATATTTTGAGAAATGTATCATAGATAAACCAGTCGAACTTGAATATATCCGCGCGCTGAGGGTCGTTCTTGATTGGGTACACTCTGACTATGGAAGATTTTCAGAAGTTGACTATACAGAAGCCCCCATAAAATCAGATGATGCCGGAAATTTAAGCCGGTATGACGATAAACAAGCTCCCACTGAGCATATAACAATGCGTGATAAAAATAAAAGATATGGATTCGTTGACCCGATTTTTATTGATATATTCGGATCGGAGTTCTCAAAAAAGATGAAGGAAGAGGGGTTTTCCCCAATGAAAATTAAAGAAGATTGGTGGAAACAGGGGATTACAGCCTCAAATGATGATAAAAGACCCGGGACTTACAGAACTTCACGGAAGGGGCACGGACCATACGCAGGGGTCCGGATTAATAGAGCCATCGCCACTGAACTAGCTGGATACAACGAAGACGTTTCATTACCTAAAGATGACAAAGAGACCGACCAGTACACAAAAATTAAACTTATCATGGAAACTATCCAGCTTCTCACAAAAGTACAAGGGGAAGCTGATATACAGCTTATACGCCAGATCCTAAATTATGCTGAACTAGATGATTTATTATCAATACTGTCAAGGAATGGAAAAATATTAACCACTTCGCAAACAACCTTCAAATCAATTTATTAACTACACTAAAACAAACATTAAATAAACATTAAATAAACAAAAAATAAACAATACTAAAAACGATTAATAAACATCACTAGACATTATTCATATAATAAAACAAACAAAACAAACAATATGATGATAACATACACGTGTACAAAATAAATTAAGGTAATTCCTATATACAGAAAATATATGTTCTCTCCAAAATGTTTGTTTTGTTTATTTACAACTCCTTAAACGTTGATTGGTACCGATTTAATGAGATTGGATTGTTTGTTTTCTTGTTTATTTTTGTTTATTTAATGTTTATTTGGCTCAAATAAACAAACTAAATGTAGAGATGAAAAATATGTTTTGTCTTGAAGCATTCATGAACAAAAAAACAGATTTTAACCCTCATTGGGGAACTATCCAGGAAACCAGCGATCCTGAATATTTCTATGATCTTAAATTGTTATTCCGACAGAAATCCGGGCATTGGAAAGCCGTTAAACAGTATCGTATAACACATTACAACGAAGATCATGATAACAAATATCGAATGGATGGGGAAATTAATTACATTAAAGACGCAACAAAACTCTACAATTCCGACATATCGTGGTTTATCAAGGCATATCCGGACATGAAACCTTCCGAAGCATCAAACGTGTTCTGTTCAAAGTATGCAGGATATTTGAATGTATATGGGATTGAATGGACGGAACGGGCTATAAATAACGCAAAATCGCAATCATATACTTCTCAACAAATGGAGGATTAATCAATGGAACTTACATATATTAATGGAAAAGTATTAATTATATTCGACGATTCCGAAGCTTGTGGACTTCTAGAAGACATGCATGAAATCATCTATAAACTTGAAACCGACCCGACCCATGTTCCTTATATTGACAGAACATTTAGAAAGTTTCAACCTGAACTTAAAAAACTACTTGATGAATTAAATATTGTGTAATCGGTGGAGGAACAATCATGAGAACTCCCACACACCACCAAAAAAAATCAAACTTCCTCCACAGATCAAGAAATCAAACAGGAACTCTCATCATGTGCTGTAATGCGGCTGGATCTGTTGAGGGTGATGTGCATAATAGTCCTGATCTAAGGAGCGATTAAATGACTCAAAACTTGACTAACTCTCAAATTGTAAAAAACCGAGTATCAGTTTTAAACCTCTTATCAGAGGTAAAACGCCCAGGAATATCAGATCTCATTGAATACCTGGAAGAATCTAGCTATTTCTTATCCCCTGCTTCCACAAAGTACCATAATAATTTTTATGGCGGGCTGTGCCTCCATTCTCTTAAAGTTACAAACATGTTTTTACCTAGAATAAATAAAATTGAAAATTCACTTACAAGAGAGTCTGCAATCCTATGCGGTTTACTCCATGACACTTGTAAAATTGGGTATTACAATAATATAAACGGGGAATGGAAGTCAAGTAAAAACCACGCAGCGAATGGTTTACATGGTGTTCTCTCGGTTGAACTCGCTGAACAATATATAAAACTCACTCCTGAAGAAGAAGCTGTTATAAAATTCCATATGGGTCTTTTTTCAGTATATGGGTATGTTAAGGAGTATTCTGCTGAAGAGTTGTATGAAGCTATTTCTAAGTACCCGAGTGTCCAGATTTTCGCTTCATGTGATAACGAGGAAGCCCATAGGAAGTAAAACCGGAGCTATTAAATGACACTCTACGTTAACACATTCCCCCCACAATCCGCATACAACATGGCAGACCGACCAAAACATGAATCTCCCTGCATGGATCAGTATTGGAGAGCACAACCGATTAGACAGGGGAAGGTAAGAGAGGAAATTGATTATGATGAGAAAGATGATGAGGAATAATTATGACACTAATATCTGATCTCCTTAAAGCCATACGAATTGAAATATTCCACCGTAAACGGTGCGAGAACTGTTCAAATTGGCTTACCTGTACCAGGTGGCGTAAGTCAGAGTGCCCAGAGTCATATCATGGGGCAGTTGGACCCTTTGGAAAATGTGATGAGTGGGAAAAGATTAGGTGGTGAAATATGAAAATATATTCTTACTCTCAAAAATTCTCCGTCTACACAAAATCCGGCAAACTTGTAAAAAACATACTCCGACGAATGAGAAGAGATAAAGAAGGAAAGAAATTTATATTATACAATAAGAAATTATATGAAGTTTATGATAATCATTCAACTCCTCTTGATATGGAAAGTGTGTTACCTCATATAGTTTTAGAAGGTGAATAAATGTTCCTTGATGAATATTACGAAGAAGAAGACCAACTAACAGACGATTAGAGAGCCTCGCATGAAGCCCACTAAATACACAATAGTCGGTTGTAACTTAATGTTCGGGGCAACCGAAGAAACCTTCCTGGAGTGCGCTAAGTGTTCTCTGAGGAGGGATGATGTTGAATGTCTGGATAATATTGCAGTTGGTGAGAGACATTATATTTATCAGAAAAGAAGAGGTTGAATGTTAGAACTCCTTAAACTAGCCCCAAACCTTTTAGCTCAATTAATGTGCAGCATGAACAAAGCATTTTATTCAAACTTGATTTACTCTTTTGGATACCTTATATTTATTCAGCATAATATTCAAATTCAGGATTCTTTTCAGTTGAGATATTTTTTAATCATGGAATTTTTGGCGGTTGGTGGAGTGATCTGGCACTTAAGGAAAAGTAGATTAAAAAATTGAGGTTTTCCTGGATTTGGTGCCAAACATTATTAAATAAAACAGTGTATATAACATCAACTTAATAAAGGACAATGAAGGACATTAAGGACACCGCTGTATAATGGCTCCCGTTAACAAAATTGTAAAGTATAACCTTGAAGATAAGGTACGAACTCTCAATGAAAAGGGCACATCATTACGGGGCATTGCTGACAGTATATCAAAAGAATCTAATCAGAATATTAATAAGGTTTCTGTAGTTAACTTCTTAAAGAGTGATGTTAAATCAAAGGCTGAAATCATTGAGAAAAAAACAACACTTAAGATCAAAGTTGTAGAAGCAGAAATATCAACTCTTGAGACACGGCAGATTATTATTTCAAAATTAATGGACGTCGCAGAACACGCAGAATATGACAGAGACAAGACCGCAGCTTATAAGGTTGCTACAGAAGCTCTGGACAGTCTGGATAAACGTTTGGGGCAGGTATCTCCGGATAATCACACTGTTATCAATATCGCCCAGAATAATTTAACAATAAAAGATAAAATCCAACGTTACCGTGATATGGGGCTTTTCAATGGTACTAACTGAGGAAGATTTCGTAGTTTCAATTTTAGACAATAAATATTTTCCTCAGGAACCTACTTTTAAGCAGTCTCTTTTTTTACTCAAAGACGAAAAAGAAGGGTTATTCGGTGGGCAGGCCGGTGGAGGTAAGTCAAGCACGCTTCTTATGGCCGCCCTTCAGTACGTTTCAGAACCCAAATACTCCGCTCTAATTCTAAGACGCTCCTATGCTGATCTCTCACTTCCTGGTGCAATCATGGACAGAGCCAACGAATGGCTACGAAATACAGATGCTAAATGGAGTGAGCAAACAAAGACATGGAAATTTCCTTCAGGGGCAACCTTAACATTTGGTTATCTCGAACACGAAAACGACAAGTACAGATACCAGGGTGCGGAGTTCCATTTTATAGCATTCGATGAGCTTACACAGTTCAGCGAGACTCAATATAGTTATCTATTCTCAAGATTGCGCAGGTTAGAAAATTCATCAGTGCCCCTCAGAATAAGAGCTGCCTCAAATCCTGGTGGAGTTGGCCACGAATGGGTAAAAGCCCGTTTCATCACTCCTAGGCCCGACGACATGAAGGCCAATAACCGGTTCTTTATCCCTGCAAGCCTGGACGATAACCCTTTCATAGATCAAGCAGCTTATGAGGAATCCCTTGAGGCCCTGGACCCAATAACAAAAGCACAACTAAAAGATGGAAATTGGGACATCGTAGCAAATGGGAATATGTTTAAACGTGAATGGTTTAAGTTTGTTGATACCATCCCCCATGAGGTTTTTAATTGGGTCCGCTTCTGGGATATGGCAGCCACCGAACCTTCACCATCTTATTCAGATCCGGACTATACCGCCGGGGTTCTTATGGGAGAACTTAACGGTCTTTTCTACATTGCTGATATTGTTCTTATCAGGCTCAACCCTGCACAAAGGGATGAAGTAATAAAGGCTACCATTGCAATGGACGGGCCTAATGTCCTTCAGAGAATGGAGCAGGAAGGCGGCGCGTCAGGAAAGGACGACGTTTTTAATTTCGCAAAGACACTTTTCAAGGGTACAGGATTCCAGGGTATCAAGTCTTCAGGTTCTAAAGAGATCAGAGCTCGCGGATTTTCAGGGGCAGTTTCAAACGGGCTTGTGTTTTTGAAAAGGGCTCCGTGGAATTCGACGTTTATTAATTTTTTATGTCCGTTTCCTCAGAAAGGTGTACACGACGATCCAGTAGACGCTTCAAGTGGTGCATACAACGAGCTTATTAAGATTCCAATTGGGCAGGCTTACGAAACATCATACACAGGAACCTCTTTCAGCTCCGGAGGAATGAGAATTTAATTTTCCCTTATATTTGTTTTAGTAGCAGTCTATTATATGCAGCTCCCTAAGTTCCTCTCCTCACTCTCCCCAAATCCCCCCGAATCACTTACCTCAGCAGCTCCTTCTCAAACTTCATCCCCCGTAGGCGCAGGGTCCACAGAATCATACGATGATCATTACGAATCCCACCATACTCTTCTAAAATGGATCTCCGAGACAAAACAGAAGTTGCCAGCAGCAACCCCCACGATACGCAGAGA
>JBAYMP010000069.1:0-8189 GCA_041663505.1 Bacteroidales bacterium
TTTAACACTGACCAAGATAAACGATTAGGATCAAGAAGACCATTTTTATAAAATTTTACAAGACTTGGTGGATTTACCTTCCCTTTATAATTACGAATCTCACCGGGTAAACAAATATGCCTTATATTTTCTTTTTGTTTTGCAAGAATATGTCCGGACGGATCATCTTGATGCAATCTTTGCATTATATAAATAGTCGGAGTAATTGCTTTGTTAGTTTTACGCGTGCTGAGAGTTTGCTCACACCAACGATTTGCATTCTTTAATTCAACCTCACTAACAGCCTGCGTAGGATTTAAAGGGTCGTCAACAATAAGAATATCTCCATGGAATCCTGTCAATGTACCTCCTACTGACGTACTATACCTGCTACCACCAACCAACTCTCTAATCCTGCCATCATTGGAATACTCTCTCTTAACCACTTTAAAATTTGACTTAACGTCTTTATCTTCCTTTATAGAAATCTCAGGATACATTTGTTGAAACATAGGATGTCGAATCAAATCACGGCAATATTCGGCAGATTCTAATGAAAGAGTTGCAGAATATGCTGCAGTAATAAACCTCATCCAATACCACTTTGTCCAACACCAGGCTGGAAACATGATTGAGCATGTAATTGTCTTTGTGCTCCCGGGAGGTACATTAATGACCAAATCATAAAGACGAGGCTTTTTCTCAGAGACTCTGGTTGCCAATTTTTCAAGTTCGTCACATAATAATTGAATATGCCAGTTATGCTGAAAATCGTGAGGGCTTACAATAGGCCAAAAGTATTGCAAGAATTGATATAATGATCGATTATTTAATTCACGTGCGACAGCAATTGGATTCCGAAGAGCTTCCTCAATAATTTTGGACTTCGGCACCTTTCGCTTCATGCGCGTCATGCTAATTACTTCCGACATGCTCTTGTAATTGTTTCATACCAGCTTTCTTCAAAACCATCAGCTCCTCAGTTGAAAGGCCGGTAAAATCAAACTTGTTAATATTGATATTGGTATGAGTTGTTTCAATTTTCTGCACATCTGCCCACTTTGACCTCTGACGAATCGAAGCCCATTTATTTGCTGCCCATGCATCCGGTGGATAATACTTCATCACTCTCGTTTTGATAATCCTTCCTTTGTACATATGTAAAACAACTTCCTCTTTCTCAAAACCAGTTGCTCTTTTGTACAACCCTTCAACTGCCCTGGCATCAGCTATAATTTTTCCATCATTAAGTTTGGTAAGGAAATCAGGCCGCGTCCTTTTCCAATATTCCAAAGTATTTTCTGCTATCCCCATAACACCTGCCATCTCTTCATCTGTCAGCCCTAACAGTGCCAACATATACGCCTGTCTCGGTCGGTCTTCATTCCATTGCTTGACCTTGCCATTCGTCTTTGCTGGTAACTTTCGCCTTATCATAATCAGTCAGTTTTGATTGTTTTGTATAGTCATCTTTTGACTTAAAAACATAAATATATAATATACAATAGAATAAAACTCCTGTCTCCCCAAAAATTTTTTAATATAAAAAATTAACGACATATTTTTTTAGTAGTCTATATCGCACATTTATAACTACTTATAATACTCTAATTATTTTTACCATTTTAAAAGTTCGTTTTAACCTAACTTTTAAGGAATTTCCCTAACCCATTTCAATTTCCATTTCAAATTTTCCAAATTTTTGTAGACCTCCTTTATATATATTTATTTTCAAATTCCTATACATTTGGTACATTCATGCTACCATTTTCTTACCTTTTGGAAGAATGCCTCCCTTATATATGACCCTTTTAATTTATTATTTATTATTATTAATTCGTCCCCCTACCAATTATTGGTAATATGATGCGGTGTGTTTTGAATTTCATTTTGAACAGTACAATTTTAGAGACCGTATGCCAGCCAGAACAAAAGACATACCCGTCGGAATATAGGGGCGGGTCTTGATAGCATCATTACAGACCTTTATGTCTTTTATTTATCATAGCATCATTACAGACCTTTATGTCTTTATATATAAGAGTGAGGAGAGACTGCCATCCTGTCATGCTGACATGACATATTGTCATGCTTACAGAGTCATTTATCATATTACTCATTACTTAATTGAGAGTCAGAGAGTTACAGAGAAATTTCATTGACAGACCGAAATGACGTCCAGGCAGAGAGCGGTCGCGGACGTTTTGTCCACTTTTATATATATTATTTATTATTGACTGACATATTGTCCGACCCTCTCCCGACGACGACCCCCAATACGTAGTTCATATAGTACTTACATACATATATTTCCTTGATATTTGTTAGCTCTCTATTTATATATATTTATAGTATTAATTATTTCTTTGTTTTTTAGTTCAGTCAGCACTCTATTATTATATATATGCTCAGACTATGATCCTTTTTTGCTTTTGGTATGCCCCTTTTGTTTTTCATTTTATTTAGATTTGTAGCTCTATGTTCTTGATATACTGGTAGTTATAACAACATAGCGATTTTCCGCGTTTTAGAGCGATTTAAGAGAGTTTGTTTTGAGGCAATAGGATAGGTCCACCTATATAGAGATCACTTTTCTGTCTGATAATCAAGTAGTTATGAGCCTCTGTTTTTTATAACATTATGGTAAGTAGACTCTGTTTTAATAATATTACGTAGACTCTGCCATTTACTTATTAAATGATACCTGACTCTCTGCCATGCTTTATATTATTCGGCATACGTATATATATGCTTTCAGTCAGTACATTTGCTCTCTCATTATATATATAAAGCTCAATTTTATGAGAGGAACAGAGAGTATTATAATAATATTTAGATTTCATTCTCTTGACTTGAGAACATTACGATACAGCCTCATTTTAGTAATATTTGTAAGCAGACTCTATTATATTAGTTTGAGGTGTAAGCAATACTCAAATCTAACTTTATGTCTAACAATACTCTGAGTACCAATACTTTAGCGATTTTAATATTTGTAAGCACATTTATTAATATTATTAATAATAGAAAGCAGACTCTATACTTTACTTACATATTCGACCCAGTTTTGAGGCAGTTCCAGCTGTAAGCAAACTTTATTATGTAATTAATAATATTAAGCAGACTCTATCATTTAAGTGCTAACATCGACTTTTTTGAGTGCATTTTCTCGCTTTTGGTAAGCAAAATAATTTGCTTAATAGTAGGTTTGCTTTATTTTTTTCCTTAATTTTATTTTATGAAATAAAAATAAAAATTACCTGTCCACGCGACAGAGAGCCTAACCCGCTCAGCGCTCTGACCTGTACTGGATCCCCGCCTCTCCGTCATTATGAGTGACGTGTTTAAGCGAAATAACTTGCCTCTCATGTGAGCGGAACGAAACGACGTAATCTCGTTGAGCAGTCCGACCGGTCAGAGAGAATTGGGATGAACTTGGTAAGCCTTATATATTAGATAGGCGTAGAACGGACACTTAACTTGTCGCGAGACAATTGTCAGCCGTTGACGACCGAAAACGGGGCTGAAATAGGCATTAAATTAGACGCATATCATATTCCGACATATGAGCCAGCTATAAATGACCTATATGAGAACAAGACTCATAAAAAAGCGATTTTTCATTTTTATGGCAGAGAGTGTCGTGCTGACAAAAAGAGAGGATCGGATCCTCTCACTCTCCCAAATTTGTCCCTATATATAGAGACATATATTTAATTAATCATTTTTTATTAACCATTAAATTTTATTACCATGACACAGAAAATTGAAAAATCCGGTGCAGTCATTGACGCAAAAGAAAACGAAAATCCACTTGGTGACAAATCAGTAAAAGGTGAGGTTTTGGAGCAGGCAAAAAAATTGAGAGAAAAGAAAGACAACAAGAAAAAGAAGTCTGCTGGCAAAACAGGAAAACCTGAGAAAAAAGGTCCCGGTGTTATTGAGTCAATTCTTGAGTTCGTGACAAAAGCCGGAGAGAAAGGTGTTTCGAAGAAAGCAATTTTGGCAAAACTGGTTGCCAGATTTCCTGAAAGAGCTGTCGACGGAATGTCAAAGACAATTAACGTCCAGTTACCAAAAAGAATGAGTCGTGAGCGGAAAATTAAAATTGTCAAGCTTGAAAACGGCAATTTTATGTTAAAGCTCCAGGTGAAAAAGGAAAATAACAAAGTAAAAAAGCTTGAGAAGGTTGCATAAGTTATTTCAACATATCAACCTATTAATCTAAGTGGTCAGGTTAGTTCCTGACCACTTTTTTTATGCCTTGTTCATAAATATATTATTTCCTCTTGATTAATATTTGTACTTTAATTTGTTATTTACTTACAAATTGTAAGCATCTATTTTTACCATATAATATATAGACCTTTGCAAATAGGCAAAATGTAATGCCGTACGTAGAGCGAAAAAATTGAGATCAAAAAACCAGACCGTTAAGGAGCCATGTGAACAGACTGAGAAACAAGACTACTTAAAATTGTTCTGAAAATGCCTCGCGACACAAATAAAATCAGAGGCTAAGACTGCTGATCTTGGATATCACAAAATGATCAGGGAAATGAGTGCGTGCTCACAGAAAGGTGAAATGCCTTTCCTCACGCCAATTGTAAATGGCACTTGCTGAAATAATAGGCAAAGGTGGTTCGATTCCACTTATTGGCTCAAAAATCAAAAAAATGATTATTTAATGTTAAACCAAAAAACCAAAGAAATGAAAAACAAAATTATTATTGGATCTTTAATCACATTTGGAATGCTATCAATTATGTTATTTATTTGTTTAGCATTTGATCTGAAAAAATTAGGACAAATTGTTCTGATTGCTTGGAGTCTTATCTGGATAGTTCCTTTTATTATTGATCAATTTCCTGTAAAAATCAAAAGGTAAAAATCATGGAAATATTTATTTATGTTCACCAGGATGTTACCGGTGGAAATTATATGGTCAGAAATGAAGTTATGAAACTGACTATTTATTTTCGCTCCGGTGGAATTTTAACATGTACTTATTTTTTAAACTAAAATGTGAAATCATGAACTCAATTATTACTTATTTAGTATTATCTTCTCAATCAATAGATGAGGAGGATGTAAGAGAACCAGATGTTGAACTTGAGGACTTAATGTAATCACCCAAAAATCGCTCTTATTAATAGAGGCACTCCGGATTGATGTCTGGAGTGCCTTTTTTGTGCTTAATTTTAAAATCATGATAAAATGAAAAAGAAAACAAACAATTCAAATGATTCTTGTCATCTTCCTGATGATGAAAATCCAAAATTCCTGTTCTCAACAACAAATACAAAATTATTGTGTGAAATAGTAACAGGAAAAATTGATCCGAAAAAACTTGCTCAAAATGAACTCTGGGCAAGAGGACTAAATAATAGTGGTATATGGATAGGATTCCAAAGAACCTCAAAAAAGGCAAAGGATATATCCGATCCGTGTGATGATTGTGATGGTATACTACAATGTAAAGATTGTCATGTATTTAACAAACTTCATGAATAATGTTTCTTAGTTTCTAAACCGAGGGCATAACATAAGTCCCTCACAAATTTCACTATTATGACAAACACAAAAATCTCCCGGAAGGGAAACGTGCTGACAATCGTTGTTGATCTCAGCAAACCTGGAACTCCTTCAGCATCAGGTAAAACAAAAGTTGTTGCTTCAACCAATGGAAACCAGCCTGTCGAAGGTGATGGTGAATTCTTCATTGGCCTGAACGTTTACACTAAAAAAGGGAAGTAGTAATTTCCTTTGAAAAGCATGCTGACCGTACTTGGAGCTTGTGCCGGATCGTTTCCGGCATACGGTTCAAATTATTGTTAAATTAAAATGTAAAACCAAAAATCGAAAATTATGGAAACAATTGAAAGAATGAAATCAAAAGAGGAAATCAGAAAAGATTTAACTGATCTCATTAATGGTCCTTACTTCGGTAAAAAAAATGATTGCTATTTAACTCCGATTGGTAAAAAAGTCACTTTGACAAAATGGATCAGGTCTGAAGAAGAACTTCTGAAAATCTATGAAGAAGTTCGCAGTCGGAAGAATCCAAAACATCGTTACTACCTTGGAGATTATATCAACCTATTTGTCATGGGAAATCAAAGGAGAACGGTTGAAGCGATGAAAGAAATGAGAATAGAATTAAATCAAACTACAAATACCAAGTAAAATGAAAAAAGGAAAAGAATTATTTCACCCGTCACTGTATCGTTTACTTGACAATATTGTAAACGATTGCCCTGTAACAAAATCAGGAACTTACAACAGACAAGATCCTACTCATTTTGAAAGAGGGGAAATGTCCTTTGAATACAAAGGTGCCAAATATCTGTTTGAATATTATGACTGTACATGGGGAATTGAAGTCACTATTTCCCATACAAGAAACAAAAAGGAAATTGCAAGTTTTTATCTTGATTGGGATGCCAGGAAATATAACGAAAAACTTGAGAGATTTGAAAAAGCAAAATCAGTCCGCCCAAGACAGGATGGAAAAGGGTTTGTAGTTATTCTATTAGCCCGTGCCTTTCCACATGTGTTGCATCCATTTTACAAATCCAAAAAAGAATTGGCATACGAAGAGGAAATGGAAATGTGGATTGATCCTGCAGGTGGCACCCATTATGGCTACGAAGAAGATCCCGCAAGAATGTATGAATAATTAAAAAAATAGAAAGATGAAAACAAGAAAATGGCAGTATGGTTCAACCATAATTAACTTCACATGTGAAGATTTTGAAGAGGGAATATGGTTAGACACCGTGGTTTACATAAACGGATATGAAGTTTGTGTCATCGCTGGAGTAGACATTGATAACTTTATTAATGATTATAAACGTTTGATAACTAAATACAGAATCTGAAATGAGAAATGGAACCTATTATTTGAACAATTCTGGCAGTCGCTGGGTTGTTTACGAAAATGGTAAAAAGTCTACCATTACGCTGGAAACAAAGTCACATAATTTTGTTACCAGAACTGTAATTTATTACTTCTCCTTCGGCAATTTCGGTGCCGCCGTCATCTCCTATAAAGGAAAAAGAATCAAAGTTTTAAAATCAACGATTTTGGAGGACTAAAAATGAATTTAACAATTGACGGAAAAAGCCCGTATTCCTGCACAAGGAAAGAACTATCAGAAGCATTTCAAATTTTAAAAGAAGCTTCTCGATATGCAGAGCAAATGATTGCTACTAAATTTCGTCCTGGTCAAAAAGTCTCTTTCGCTACTCGAAAACAAGGTGGAAGATTAATTGTTGGAACGATTATTAATGTCAATCGTACTACAGTAACTTTAAGAGAGGAAAACAATCCTATGTCTAAATGGAAAGTTTCTCCTTCTCTTCTAAAAGTAGAACCGGAAGTGAAAGTACAAACCTTAAAAAGAACGAAATGAAACCAAAAGTAAAGTTTATTTCAGCTGATTGGAAAGATATTGATAATAAAGGAGGTTTGATTGAACAGTTTGTAAAAGCTTTCAGATCTTATGGATTGCATATTTACCAAGACTCAGAACTTGAAGGGACTGATATGTATGGTTTTATAGTTTCAGATCAAAAACTTACAAAGAAACAAATAAAAGAATTACTAAAATGAAATCAATCACATTAGAAGAAGCCAAAAAATTGAGTCCGGGAATGTGGATATACCATCGGACTGAAAAAGACTCCAAAGGAGAACCAAAAAGATGGAAAGTCTCTGGACAACCTGTCGTATGGAAAAAGACACCTGAAAAAGTGGAAGTTCCAATAAAATATGGAATGTACACCAATAGCAGGTTAACAGAAAGAAATCTTTACTATTTTTCAATGACAAATTATTAATCATGAAAGTATCAGCAGCCCAAAAAAGAGTAAAAAGAATTCAAAGTTTAATACACGAACATTTCGTGTTGCGCGCTTTGATAAAAAGTACTGAAGAATTGTCAAAAAAGCCAAACTATGACATGGACACTTCCTATCTTCCAAATTACAGGAGGAGATTAGAAAGCATTGAAAAAGCATTTGACGAAATCTTTAACGTACATGAAAAATGAAACCAAAAGAAAAAAAGAGGAAAAAGAAACTGGCCCATGTTAGACTTTGTCCCAACTGTGGTAAAAAGTGGAACGGAGTAGAGTGCAAACATTGCAGTTTTGATACTGGATTTGATCCAAACTGGGATTTAGATTAATTACTTAAATACGTAAAAA
>JBAYMP010000070.1:0-8141 GCA_041663505.1 Bacteroidales bacterium
CCTTCAGAAAGAAAATCAATCGACAGCTATTAATCGAACCTTCAAGGAATTGAAATCTTATGTAGAGCCTTCAGAAAGAAAATCAATCGACAGCTATTAATCGAACCTTCAAGGAATTGAAATATGCCTTTCTCTGTCTATCTTTTAACTTTCCAGAACCTATTAATCGAACCTTCAAGGAATTGAAATCAGACGGGGTATAATATGACTAAATTTCTGACGTCCCCCATTGTGGAACAAGTATAACATTTTGTATTATCTATTTTGTATAATCTAAAATAGATAGTATATTTGTAAAAAGATGAATTTTATGGTAAATCCATTCATTATCAAAACTTATGTGTCTAAAAATTTATTTTGCGACAGAGAAGAAGAACTTGAAAATCTTCTTAGAAACTGCTCTAACGGCATAAACACAACTCTTATTTCTCACAGGAGAATGGGAAAAACGGGATTGATCTATAGATTCTTTGAAGAAATTAATGATAGCAATCTGGATTTTTACCCCATTTATGTTGACATTTATGCTTCCAGGTCTTTATCCGATTTTATCAAATTTTTGACAGAAGCCATACTTAAGAGTTTTCCGGAGAATACAACGTTTGGTCGCAATTTTATGAGTTTAATAAAGTCATTCAGACCATTGATAACTTTCGATCCAATAACCGGAACACCTCAGGTTCAGATAACATATCAGTCTCCGCAAGAAAAAGAACATACAGTAAAAGGGTTATTTGATTTTCTTGATGCCCGGGACAAGAAAATTGTGCTTGCAATTGATGAGTTTCAGCAAATCAGGGAATATCCTGAGACCAATACAGAGGAACTGCTTAGAACGTATATCCAGCCCTTGAAAAATTTACAATTCATTTTTTGCGGGAGTAAAAAACATATGATGATCGATATGTTTAGTAATATTAAGAAACCTTTTTATGCAAGTACTCAGTTCTTGGCACTTGATAAAATTGATCAGGGGAGATACCATTCTTTCATTGAAACCATTTTCAGAGACAATGGCAGAAGTATTGAATTTGAGGCTGTTTTATATATACTTGAATGGACTAAAAGACATACATATTATACACAATCTTTATGTAATTTGATTTTTTCAACAGACATAAAGGAAATTGGAATAAAAGAAGTAAAAGAGGCTTGCCTCCAGATATTGCAGATGAATGAAACGATATACCTTCAGTACAGACAAATGCTAACGTCAGGGCAATGGAACTTTTTAATAGCGGTTGCAAAAGAGCAGGAAGTATCACAAATTACTGCCAAAGCATTTTTATCAAAATATGACATTGGAACACCTGCAAACTCCAAAAGAATTGTCAGATCCCTTTTTGATAAGGAACTAATAATGGAAAATACTTCAAAAGAACGTACATCTTATTCTGTTTATGACGTTTTTCTATCCCGGTGGCTTGAGAGGGAGTATTAATTTTTCTTAAAAACCGAGCAAACACACAGATTTAAATGAGTTATTGTAAGCATTTGGCGAGCTTATTTTGATAATAAGCTTTAAAATCTTTCCAATGATAATATGGTGCGATATCGGTTGCAACCGGAATCTCCACCTCTTTTTCACAATGGAGCAATTTTAAAATAATATCACCAGTTTTATCATTCCTGTAAAAAATCAGCTGTAGATTTGCTCCCATAGGACTGACCTTAAAATCGCTCCATACCTGATAAACTTTTTCCGGATCAGACTCCTTAACATTCATCCCTTTAACATCCATCAACGCCAGTAAGGGAATGATATAAGAATCGTGTCCAAAGCGTAAGTCGGCAGAAATATTGCCATTCTTTATGGCATTGTCCGCACAATCCAAAATGTTTCTCAATAAATTCTTTGAACTGTCCATTGCAACTTTACCGTTAATAAATGACGGACCACAGTTGTAATACATTGAGAGATTAGTCGTTTGCCAAAGCGCAAATAGATCATCCTGCGAAAAGAGATCGAACATAGAAATGTTTAAATGATCCACATCAAACAGATCGACAGCTATCAAATAGATGTCTCGCACAAAAGTGATGGGATTGTCAATATGTCCTTTTGCATAAGCGATATCTGTAAAAAGAGACGAGATAAAACGCTCTGTATTGAAATGCTTTTTCAAGAAATTATTACAAATTGCATATACAGAATCTCTTTTTGTATTACCATAACTATTGTTAAGATAAGTGTTTTTTGCCGTTGCCTCCCGTGTAATTTCAATTTCCGGATTCAATTCTTTAAGTCGTTCATTATTGGCTGCCATACTGATTATGCATCGCGAGACTACGGTTGAGCGGCTGTAGATATAGCATTTGCGGCCATGCTTAGTGGAAAAGACTTCCGGGAACGAACGTAACATACGCTCGGCAATGTCCCTATGCTCTCTGACGCCAAGCTGTGAAAGGTCACCATAATGTCCTTCAGCATCATCAGCTACTACAGTAACTCGTTCGTAAAGACTTTCTCCCAAAACCGATAATTTATTTGCTTTATGAGCATTACTGAGAATGTTTTGCGGGTAAGCGTAACTTTCGGAAGTTTGTATCCAACGGGAACCATGACGCCCATAATGGCTAATGTAAAAAGGTTTATACCCTTTTGGAGCTGGTGTAGCCGGACTATTTACATAGTTGTATATCTGATAAACGCCACCTGTATGCTTAATGTCACTCAAGAATTCTTCCCGTGTTGTCTGAGCCTGAATTAATGTCGACAGTAGAAGGAAGAGAATGGGAATGGAATATTTTAATTGCTTCATAAATTATATTTTAAACAACTTCAAAGATAAAGATAAAGATAAAAGAACAATTCCAGATATTGATATGTCAATTTTTAAATACTAATAAGAATTGGGAAATGTCGTTTTCAGATTTACCGGTATGGTAATAGAATATGCCAAAGCGGCAATAAGCATTACATAGAGAAACCCAGCCTCAACTGCAATGATTACACCTGCAAAACGGTGGTTGTTTTTAATTATTGTCCCCGAAAAAAACGAGCCCAAACCCGAAAAGATCAACATACCGCTCAATACTGCCGTGGCTGCATAAATAAGATGGCCAAAATAAAGTGTGAATTGCTGAATAAGGATTATCTCAATAAACATAAACCCTATGCCGATACCGGTGAAATGAATCAGCGAATATGTTTTTCCTCCTCCTTTGAATCCCTTGAAGACCAACGGAGTCACTATTAATAATAATGCGACCAGAGTAATCTGTACAAAAGTTAACAGCACAATCAGGTAACCTGCTTATCTTAATAAATTGCGAGAAATATGGTTTACTGTCAGTCGAAGGTTTTATTTGATAGTCATAACCGGTATACAAGCTTTCTCTGTCACCGGACATAACTTGATCAACCATCCGGAAAAAACTGTCATCCTGAAGTTGATTATATTGTGATCTTTCATCGGCATTTATCCCCGGAAACAGGAGCGGATCAAAATTGCGTAGCCTGCAAAAAGCTTGCAAGCGTTCGACTTTAAACTGTTGCATGCAGGAAAGTCCATCCAGACCGTTACGGCAATCATGCCGTCGTCTGACAGACGTTTCCACATTTCGGCAAAAGCTTCCAGCGTGAAAAGGTATTGCTCCTGAATTGCATTGATGCCAGAACTGCTGCCTGATAACCAGAGCCAGTACCAATTTCAAGCACACGATCACCGGGCTTGGGATCTATCAGAGAGGTCATATATGCGACAATAAACGGTTGAGAAATAGTCTGACCATACCCTATTGAAAGAGGATTATCGTCGTAAGCATGGATCCGGTTTTTATCAGGTACAAACAAATGACGTTTCACCTTGCGCATAGCGTCCAATGTAGGCTTGTGTTTTATCCCCCTGGTCATAATCTGATCATGAACCATTGCATTGCGCAAACGGTCAAAGTTTTGTGAAAACCCCGGTTGAAGAAATAAAATCATGAGGAAAAGAAGCGCATTTTTTTTCATTGTAAAATCCCCCATTTTTAAGACACTATAAAATTATACATTTTTCTTTTATTAAGGAGCTGAATGAGAGGTTTAAAAAGATTAAGCAGAACTTTCAGTTACAATACTTTTATGGAGAAAACGAAACGGCTATCCGAACACAAATCTGGTGTACGCTGATCGCTCAGCTCCTGATGACAGTACTGCAAAAGAAGGTAGAAACGAAAAAGGCATTTTCTACAATTACTACATTGGTGAGAATTCATTTAATCAGTTTGCTGGATGTGTACGAGTTGCTAAAAAGTACTAATAGGGTCTTTGATAAGCGGGCTGAAAGTTCCGCCGAACACGGGACAACTGACATTATACTGGCAACTTTAGGAGGGGTCGCTTTTGAAAACAAAAGAAAATAGACCGTTTTATGGGCTTTTCAGACGATATTTGAGGAATTTTTAATTTTATCGGACAGTAGTGATACAGTAACATAAACTAAATTCTAACGATCCTTCAAGAAATATCCGATGAATATCAAAAGCTGGAAATCTTGACTTATCGAATTTTAGTAGTAATTTTACCAAAGACAAAAATTACTATGTATGAAAAGAAAACATGCAACATTTCTGCTTTTAGTTTTACTTTTAGCGGCAATTATCACGGGTTATTCAACCGATAAACACTTTGGTGTAGAGCTTACTATTATGGAGAATCCCAAAATGTACCGGAATATGGGAACATGGGATATATTTATGAGCGAAACATCTAAGGCCTCTTCATTCGTCGGATGCTCTCTGGATGCTAAGATTCCGTCGTTGAAAGATACAATTGCCACAGATATTTGCGAAATAGATTACACCAGGGAGTTCAGCGAAAAGATCAATGAGGGGGGAGGTGTAGATATCTCCTTTAATCTGATCAATTTTGGGAAAAATGTCAGAGATAGTAATTATATATTCTACAATAAAGCAAGTATTGATTACGATTCAAGAACCGGTTTTGTAGCCGACTGGTATTTGCCATTTAATAGGAGGAGTAAAAGGCTGAAAGATGAAACAACTACAATTACAATACAAATTGAGAATGATACTATCTACACCTTGACACATGCAGATCCAACCGGAGGGATCACCCCGGAAGGTCACACATATCGATTCTGTGGCGATGATATAGATAGAGTATCGGGAAGGAGCAAGGCGATATTTACAGTTTCTCAGATCTTCGACCAAAACGGCAGGGACGACTGGGCAGAGATGCTCTACTCTCTTGAAACTCCCTGGAATAACAATATTACAGACAGTTTATGTTACAAGCTCCCTGTGCTTAGTAATATAACCCTTGGAAAAGAGACTCTTGAGCGCATCAGAGAAAAGGCTGTCAGGGCTCAAAAGAGAGTCCTGATAGAGAAAAAGGACTCTCTGATTGCAAAGTATGCGTCTTTTGGAGAGGATGGTGTTAAATACCTCAATTCTGTCTTTGATAATCTCAGGGAAAGACTAAAACCAAATCTTGACGATGCCTTTACGCCCAATGAGCTCTATCTATTGTTCGAACTGGACTACTTTGTAAATGAATTAACGGTTCATTATAAAGACGGAACATCAAAGAACATTGTACACATTGCCGAATACATAGTTTCGGTTCCTTAGCTCCCCGTTAATCTTTGGCCTATTTACCCGTATGCACTTGATAGAGCGTGTTGCATCCGGAGTGCCTCGTATTCGAAGGGTATGTTTACCGTTGTTTTTGAGCGACCTGAAAAACTAATAGAAAATATTGAGGGTGCAAATCTCGTTGAGAAAAGGATTTTAAATCGAATCAAAGAAATTATCGGCATTGATATAATATCTGGTTGAATAATCTATTTCAATTCAAAATTTAATTATTTAAGGTTTTTATACTATATTGCTGAAAATTTCATATACATAAAACAAATGCAAAGCATTGAAAATAAAATAGAACTATCAATAAAAAAGCAAGGGAAAGGTAAAATATTTTCCGCATATAATTTTTCCAAATTTGCAGATAATAATTCCATCCATGTTGCATTAATGAAACTGACAAAATCGGGATTACTTGTCCGGTTAGCCAACGGGATTTACCTTTATCCAAAATTAAACAAATATGTAGGGGTAGTGTATCCTTCTCTTGACGAAATAGCTAAAGTGATAGCTAAGCGAGATAAAGCCAGAATTGTTCCGACAGGTGTATATGCTCTCAATGTCTTGGGGTTATCCACTCAAGTGCCATTGAATGCAGTGTATCTTACCGACGGCTCACAAAGAAGAGTAAAAATATATGATGGCCACGGCATATTGTTCAAAAAAACCTCTCCAAAAAATTTAGCTTACAATAGCGATTTGATTATGTTAATCGTTTCTGCTCTTAAAGAGATTGGCGAGAGCAAAGTTACTGATGAACAATACAAAATTCTCAAAGAGAAGTTGGTACAAGAAGATAAGAACGTAGTAATCAGAGATATTTCTTTGGCTCCTGATTGGATAAGAAGTTTAATTTTAAAAATGTATTAATAATATGCTTACAGCAGAAGAAATAAAATCCATAACCCTTAGTGGAGAGGGTTACAATGTAGAGTTCAAGCTAAAAGTTCCTTCAAAGGTAAGAGAACTTTCAGCGGAAGTGTGTGCTTTTGCAAATAGCGAAGGAGGCTATCTTATAATTGGAGTTGATGATAATGGTCAGATTGTCGGAGTGGAGATTGACAATCCTAAACGATCGGCTATTCAAGATTCGATTCGAGATATCTCTCCTGCTATTCACACCGCAATTTATTCGGTTACTGTTGACGATAAAAGCATATGGATTATTGATGTGCCATCGGGAAAGGATAAACCTTATGTGCTTTCGGGAGCTATCTATGTCCGAGAGAGTGCCAATACGCAGAAATTAACTACTGCAGAAGAGATGAGAAGTTTTTTTCAGCAGAGTAACCGCATCTATTTTGATACCGTACCTTGTCCAAAGTTCAACATCAATACTCAATTTAATAAAGATAACTTTATAGATTTCTGTATAGAGTCGCAACTTTCAACAACCACTTCAGATAAGCAAATATTAGAGAATTTGCAGGTATTTGATGATACAGGTGTAATCAAGAGTGGAGGTGTGCTATTCTTTGGCAAACACCCGGAAGAGATGTTTCATCAAGCTGTGGTGCGCTGTGTATTGTTCAAGGGAAAGACAAAAGTACATATCATAGACGATAAGACCTTTGGAGGGCCATTGTATCGCCAATATCTGCAAGCTATGTCATGGATTGAGAGTAAGTTGCAAATAGCGTATATAATCGAGGGGAGGGGACCTCGTAAAGAAGTATGGGAAATTCCGCTGACTGTTTTCAAAGAGGCAATAATTAACGCTCTTTCGCATCGTGACTACTATGAGCAGGGTGCGACAACCAATATTGAAATGTTTGATGACCGTGTAGAAGTTTCAAATCCGGGGGGGCTGTTATTGGGGGTTGTTAAAGATTTTGGCAAAAAGAGTATGTCCCGCAATCCGTTAATCTTTGGACTCTTTACCCGTATGCACCTGGTAGAGCGTGTGGCATCCGGAGTGCCTCGTATGCGAGAAGCTATGAAAGCAGCCAATTTATCCGAACCTATATTTAGAACAGAAGGTATGTTTACCGTTGTTTTTGAACGACCAGAAAAAAGGATTGAGGAAAATGGCACTGTAAATGGCATAGTAAATACAGAGGATGACATAGTAAATGACATAGTAAATGGCACAAAAGAGGATGTTCTTAATATTATGAAACAGCAAGAAGGACTTTCAGCTAGCGAGTTAGCGCAAAAAATCAACAAGAGTTTGAGAACTACTATGCGGTACATTGACACACTAAAAAGGGCAGGGCTCATAGAGTTTAGAGGTGCTCCCAAGACAGGCGGTTATTATTTAATCAAATAGATATCATAGCATTTACAACTGTTGAATTAATAATGGGTATATCTAAAACAATATTAATACTGATTTAATAACATGCCACGCAGAAAGAAAATACATATAGCAGTTAGTGAGTTGAAAACGAAAGACTCTCTGATAGCGGAACTCAAGGGAAATCCGCTATTTGAAGGGTACGATCTTTCTACTCTTACAGTTTCGGCTGTTGTAATCTCTCCACCACCCAAGATCCTTAAGGAGAACTTAGAAAAGGCTATCAAGAACCTAAAACATCATATTGCCCGTA
>JBAYMP010000071.1:0-8092 GCA_041663505.1 Bacteroidales bacterium
GCTGTCCATGAGGTGAACTTAGAAAAAAAATCGGCATAGCTCCAGAACTTCCAATCTGTTACTCCGGAAAAGATTTTCCCTATGTTCTGGTGATTAATAAAGAGGATATTGTCTTCATTAACAGATTCGCTCAGGACTTTTGAAAATTCAGGATTGTCCATTATTGAGGTATTGGACAAGAGGTGCCTTATTGAGGATTCCAGCACTATCGGAGAGGTACTGGCAATAAGAATATTTTTATAAATAGAAAACTGTACTCCGTTAAAGATAGATATTTTTACACCGTTAAAGGAGCGACAGGTACTGTCCGGAAAGTGGCCCATAAGGCTATTTTTAAATAACTCCTTATCAATTAGCTGATTTGAAAGATCTATGCAAAAAAGTAATGATAACTCATTTTTGGCCGAATAATGAAGTGAGAAGAGTATTTCCGACTCCGACACCGCTTTGAGTGATGGGTTATCGATAGAGATTTTGTCAACCGATTTGATTAGTCTTAACAATCCATTGTCTTTCCGAACAAAGTGAGAAAAAAGTGAGCTTGAATCCATAAAACCCTTTTCCACAACGGAAATATTCCTGAAACTGTATAAAGCCACTGCATCAACCGGTACTGCTGATGCATTTTTTAAAACAACACCTCTGATTTCAACCTTCTCTTCACCCTTTTGTCTGCTTATGAAATAGAGAGCACCCCCCCCGCCAATTAACAGCAAAACAAGGAGAATCACAACAAAAATATATCTTTTATTTACGGTAAACATCGGCCTGCAAAGCTATTAAAAATAAAAAAAAGAACAAATTAAATAAAATGTCAGAAAAAGTTTAAATTTGCATACAAATTACTGCATTTTTTTGCAAAATAACTACAAATTATAACACTTTATGGACTCGTTTCTTAATTATAACATTAATCCTGTTATCAGCTATCTGAACAAATATCCAATAGATTTCACAAAGAAAGATATTATCAAATTTATCATAGATAAAGAGATACGGATATTGAATTTCCGATATGTCGCTGCAGATGGAAGGTTAAAGACGCTAAACTTTCCGGTAACCAGTTATGACTACTTAGATACTCTCCTCTCTTACGGCGAGAGGGTAGATGGTTCAAGCCTTTTTCCATATATAGAAGCGGGTTCAAGTGATTTATATGTTATTCCGAGATTTTCGACGGCATACCTGGATCCTTTTGCAAAAATTCCAACACTGGGATTGCTCTGTTCATACTTTACAAAGGAGGGCCTTCCACTTGACAGTGCTCCGGAAAACACCCTTCTTAAAGCAAGCCGATCTTTCACGAAAAGTACCGGTTTTGCTTTCGAGGCGATGGGAGAACTTGAATTTTATATTGTAGTAAATGAATGTAACAGTTTTTTGATTCCGGATCAAAAAGGTTATCACGAGTCTGAACCATTTACAAAATTTGAACAGTTCCGTTGCGATGTTATGAGCCATATTGCCCGGACAGGTGGCCAGATCAAGTATGGGCACTCAGAGGTTGGTAACTTTACTCTGGATAACAAAAGCTATGAACAGAACGAGATAGAGTTTCTGGTTTCTCCGGTTGAACAGGCGGCTGACCAGCTTGTTATGGCCAAATGGATAATACGGAACCTCGCATTTAAATATGGTCTGGATGTCACCTTTGCTCCAAAAATCACAACCGGACAGGCAGGAAGCGGTTTACATTTCCATACAAGGATTGTAAAAGAGGGCAAATCAGCTATGATAGAGAACGGCAGACTTTCGAAATATGCCCGGATGGCAATCGCAGGATATATGAAATGCGCCTCCTCTTTAACTGCCTTCGGAAATACAAATCCTACCTCATACTTCAGACTGGTTCCCAACCAGGAGGCTCCTACAAGCATCTGTTGGGGAGACAGAAACAGATCCGTTCTGGTAAGAGTTCCGCTTGGATGGACAGGTGATAATAATATGCTTGCTACGGCTAATCCTCTTGAGGTTTGCGAAAATGGGAAAACTCCGGATAAACAGACAGTAGAGATGCGTTCTCCGGACGGATCTGCAGATATTTATCAAATGCTGGCCGGGTTAACTGTCGGAGCCAGGACAGGTTTCGAAATGGTAGATGCATTGGAAGTGACAGAAAGAACATATGTAGATGTAAACATTCACGACACTGCCAATGAGTCAAAATTAAAATCATTGGAACAACTCCCTGCATCTTGTTTTGAGTCGGCCCGGGAACTGGAGGCAAAAAGAGCCATTTATGAGAAAGAGGGTGTATTCAGCCGCGATCTGATCGATGGAATTATAAAAAATCTAACCTCTTATAATGACGTCAATATCCGTAACGAAATCAAGGAGAGTCCGGAAAAGATGATCGAATTAGTTGAAAAGTACTACCACTGCGGCTAATTGCCTATTTCCGAAAGAAATTTAATTCTTACAAGTCTGATCTCCTCCTCTGTATAGCCCCGTCCGAGTTCATCTACCGCCTCCTTTAAAGAGTCGGTTGACGCCTCTGTTTTAAAATAGTCATAAATATCGGAGACTTTGTCATCATCTACCGATTGTCTGATGTAGTAATCGATATTAAGTTTCGTCCCGGAATTTACAATGGATTCAATCTCATCCAACAGATCTCCCATCTCCATACCCTTAGTCTCGGCGATATCTTCGAAAGGAAGTTTTCTGTCTATGCTGGTAATTATGTAAACCTTGTTTAAAGATTTGTTAACGACAGATTTCACAACAAAATCCAGAGGCCTTTCAATTTCATTTTCGGTAACATACTTTGAAATAAGCTCTATAAAGTCTTTGCCAAATTTTTTTGCTTTCCCCTCACCTACCCCCTGGCAATTTTTAAGTTCATCCAGAGTTATCGGGTACTGGATTGACATATCCTCTAGGGAAGGATCGTGGAAAATTACGAACGGAGGGAGGTTGAGCCGTTTAGACATAGAGTGGCGCAAATCTTTTAGCATTGCCAAAAGGATAGCGTCTCCGCCCCCTGCTTTGCTGCCTGCAACATTTGAAATTTCGTCCTCTTCATCAGATTCTATAAACTCTCTGTCTTCTGTGAGCATTACTGAATAGGGATTTTCCAGAAATTCAAGCCCTTCATCTGTGCAGGTGAGCAATCCATACTTCTCAATATCTTTATCCAGAAAATGGAGGATAAGAGCCTGTTTTATTACAGCCATCCAGAATCTTATACCCTTGGATTTTCCAATCCCGAAAAGTTCGTGGTTATGATGATTGTAGGATTTGATTATGGAATTGTTCACTCCTGTGAGAATGTTTGCAATATGGTCTGCCTTGAACTGCTCCTTCATACTGGATATAAGTTCAAGGATAAGGACTATATCTTCTTTCCCCTCAAATTGTTTCTTAGGATAGAGACAATTATCACAAGAGCCGCAATTATCCTGAGGATAGTTCTCTCCAAAATAGTTCAGGAGAACCTTCCTGCGGCAAATATTTGATTCGGCATAAGCGACAGTCTCCATTAACAGCTGCTTCCCTATCTCCTGTTCAGAAACAGGTTTCCCCTGCATAAACTTCTCTAGTTTTTGAATGTCTTTATATGAATAGAAGACTATGCACTGCCCCTCCCCTCCGTCTCTTCCGGACCTCCCGGTCTCCTGATAATAACCCTCAAGACTCTTTGGAATATCGTAGTGTATTACAAACCTGACATCCGGCTTATCTATACCCATCCCAAAAGCAATTGTAGCAACTATGACATCTACCTCCTCCATCAAAAACCTATCCTGATTCGTAGCTCTTGTAGATGCATCGAGCCCTGCGTGATAAGGCAGTGCGCTTATGCCGTTAACTGTCAGCAACTCTGCAACATCTTCCACTTTTTTTCTGCTTAAGCAGTAAATAATACCCGATTTCCCCTGATTGTTTTTGATAAATTTGATAATTTCCTTTTCTGTGTTGACTTTTGGTCTGATTTCATAGTAAAGGTTGGGACGGTTAAAAGAAGATTTGAATACCCTGGCGTTCTGCATGCCCAGGTTCTTCTGAATATCGCTCTGCACTTTAGGTGTAGCTGTGGCAGTGAGTGCAATCACCGGAGCTTTGCCTATTTCCTGAACTATCGGATATATTCTTCTGTATTCCGGTCTGAAGTCGTGTCCCCACTCAGAAATACAATGAGCCTCGTCAACTGCATAGAAGGAAATTTTTATCTGTTTCAAAAGGTTGATGTTGTCCTCTTTTGTCAATGATTCAGGAGCTACATACAACAACTTGGTTTGCCCGGAAAGGAGATCATCTCTCACCTCCTGCATCTGTCCCTTGTTTAGAGAAGAATTTAAAAAATGGGCAATTTTGTCCTTCTCTTCCACAAATCCACGAATAGCATCTACCTGGTTTTTCATTAGAGCTATCAATGGTGAGATAATAATCGCCGTCCCATCCATCAGCAGAGCAGGAAGTTGATAGCAAAGCGATTTTCCTCCTCCTGTAGGCATTAAGACAAAGGAGTCGTTCCCGTCAATAAGATGCTTTATGATCTCCTCCTGGTCCCCTTTAAAAGAAGAGAACCCAAAAAAAGTTTTAAGTTGTTCATGAAGATATTCAGAAGTAATATGCATATATTATTGGAAAGTGTCTAAAAAAATTAACAAAATAAATTACCTTTGCGAATCTAAGTTATCGATTTGTTTTCTCATCTCAAAATTTTTTATGAATATTTCTAAGAGTGACCTGATAAATATAGCACAAGGGGTGGTTGAAAAAGAGGCCGCTGCAGTTGCCCGGTTAAAAGGATATATTGATGAGCAATTTCTTGATGTTCTTGATCTTATTTTTCAAAGCAGAGGACGGCTTATTGTAACCGGTATCGGTAAAAGTGCAATTATAGCCAATAAAATTGTTGCTACTCTTAACTCAACCGGTACACCTTCTATTTTTATGCATGCTGCAGATGCGATTCACGGAGATCTGGGGATAATACTTAAAGATGATGTTGTTCTTTGCCTTTCCAAAAGCGGAAATACCTCTGAGATAAAAGTGCTGGTCCCTCTGATCAAAAAAATGGGTAATAAAATTATTGCTTTGGTATCCAATTGCGACTCTTTCCTTGCAAAACAGGCAGATTTTGTAATCAAGGCAACTGTAGATTCTGAGGCTTGTCCAAACAATCTTGCCCCAACATCGAGCACCACAACACAATTGGTAATGGGAGACGCTCTGGCTGTCTGCCTGCTGAAGATGAGAGGTTTTTCCCAGCAGGATTTTGCAAAGATTCACCCTGGCGGATCGTTGGGGAAAAAATTGTACACTCGTGTCAGTGACCTTATTGATAGGGACGTGAGGCCCAAAGTTACTGAAGAAGAGAGTATTCAAAACACCATAATCAATATCTCTTCCAACAGATTGGGAGCGACAGTTGTGGTGGACAAGGAGGATACGCTTTTGGGAATCATTACAGATGGAGATGTAAGAAGGATGCTCGAAAAGGATACTAGTTTCAAATCCTTGAAGGCCAAAGATATCATGTCCACAAACCCTAAAACGATAGAAGCTGACGAGTTGGCTGTGAAAGCTTTTAATTTGATGGAGGCAAATAAAATTACATCCATAGTTGTCTTAGAACGTGGAAAGTACATAGGGTTAGTACATATACACGATATCATTAGAGAAGGAATCGTATGACAAATTTTAGCCCAAATGAGATTGGAAGAGCAAATGGAAACTATTTTGCTCTGCCATATAATTTAGAAGAGTCAGAAATTGTCCTGCTGTCTGTTCCGTGGGATGTCACCACATCATACCGGGCGGGTGCTCATCTGGGTCCACAGGCTATTATAGATGCATCTGTACAGGTAGATCTTTTTGATACACTGGTACCAAACGCCTGGGAGGTTACTATCGGTACTCTCCCGCAGGAGAGTTCCATTCTCAAAAAAAACAGAAGGTTCCGGAGGGTTGCTGAAAAAATTATCGGGCAATTGGAAGGTGGCGCAGATTACAACTCGCTTGCGGATCAGCTTAAGATAGTAAACAAAGCTTCATTTGAACTGAATAACTGGGTATATGACTCTTGTAAAAAGCAAATCAATGCTGGTAAATTTGTGGGATTAATCGGAGGAGACCACAGTGTCCCGCTTGGAAACATGAAGGCTATAGCAGATAATTACGAAGAGTTCGGAATATTGCATATAGATGCTCATGCAGATCTCAGGGTTGCTTACGAGGGATTTACATATTCTCACGCTTCAATTATGTACAATGCACTTCACGAGATTACGCAGATTTCCCAGCTTACACAGGTTGGTGTAAGGGATTTTTGTCAGCAAGAGGCAGATATAATAAACAACAATCCAAGAATTCGTTGTTTTACCGATATTGAATTAAAAAGAAACAGTTTCGAAGGTAAACCATGGAAAAAACAGTGTGAAGAGATTATAGCATCTCTCCCCTCCAATGTTTATGTCAGTTTTGATGTTGATGGACTTTCTCCCGAATTATGTCCAAATACAGGGACTCCTGTACCGGGAGGAATAAATTTCAGGGAGATCGATTATTTGTTATATTTATTAGCATCTTCCGGCAAAAAGATGGTCGGTTTCGACCTGTGCGAAGTTTCACCCGGAGCGGAGGGGGAGTGGGACGCAAATGTTGGAGCAAGAATTCTCTACAAAATGTGTATCTATTCCAAGCTTAACATAAAAAATATCTATCTTTATCGTTAATTCCGCTAAAGCAACAATATTAATAATCAACCCAATTAATAATTAATACAAAAAATGAAAACAATCAAATTTCTTTCTATCATTGCTCTGGCAGCATTGTTTACCTATTCTTGCGGTGAGAAAAAAACCTCTACACAGGGTTTGACCAAGTCCGAAATCGATTCGGCAAGTTATGCAGTGGGTATGTCACTTGGCAATTTTGTTAAGCAAGCCAATTTTGGTGACCTGAATCTTAAAGAGGTAAACAAAGCCATCGCCGATGTTGTTAACGGCGATTCTCTTAAATTTGATATGAACAAAGCCAATGAAGTGATACAGGGCTATGTTTCCAAAAGACAAATTGCAGTGGCTGCAGAAAACAAAGAGAAAGGTGCTGCTTTCCTTAAAGAGAACGGAACAAAAGACAGCGTAGTAACAACTGCCAGCGGTCTTCAGTATAAAATAATTACAGCAGGAGCAGGCGTTAAACCGGCAGCAAATGACACTGTTCAGGTTAATTACAAAGGTACCCTTATCGATGGTACAGAGTTTGACTCTTCGTATAAAAGAGGCGAGCCTGTTAAATTCCCGTTGAACGGAGTTCTCAAAGGTTGGACCGAAGGTATTCAGTTTATTAGCGAAGGTGGTAAAATAAAACTTTATATTCCGTCAGAATTAGGTTATGGCGAACAACAAGCCGGTCCAACAGTCGGTCCTAACTCAACTCTTATTTTTGAGGTAGAACTATTAAAAGTATCAAAAGCAGTTGCAGCTCCGGAAGTTGTTCCTGCCAAAGCTCCTATCAAGAAATAATTATGGCACTAGAGATTACAGGTAGACTTATCAAAAAACTTCCTGTGCAATCCGGCACCAGTTCCAAAGGTGAATGGAAAAAACAGGAGTTTGTTCTTGAAACTCAGGAGAGTTTTCCAAGAAAGATCTGTATGAATGTATGGGGAGCAGACAAGGTGGATGAATTTGCAGGCTACGGTGAGGGAGAGATTCTAAAAATCTCTGTAAATATCGAGTCAAGAGAGTTTAACCAAAGATGGTATACAGATGTCCGTGCCTGGAAAATTGAAAGATTAGCTGATGGAGTTCAGCCATCAAGGGCACACGCAGTTGATCCGGCAGTGACTACCGATCCTTTCTCTTCGGACGGTGGGGAGGATGACCTACCGTTTTAGTTTTGAATTATCCATTAAAAAATAAAAACTGCCCATAAAGGCAGTTTTTTATTTTATGCATCGCCATAAACAGATAAAATATTTTCATTCTCAAATTTAGCAATTACCGGCTTTATTGTTTTAAGTGCAGGATTTAGTCAAATATTGTAAAAAGCAGCATGGTTATTATTCCATTGTTGTGCTCAATATCAAACCAGAAGTCTCCGATATCAAAACTATATCTCCCGTCAGGATTAAGAGTTA
>JBAYMP010000072.1:0-7054 GCA_041663505.1 Bacteroidales bacterium
AATATGAGAAGAGCGGATTGCTATCGTATATGGGTCGTGTAATGTATTCGTACGACAGTCGCTATATGATTTCGGCTACAGTCCGCTCCGATGGTTCTTCAAGATTGGCATCCGGACATAAATGGCATACCTATCCGGCTGTATCTGTGGGATGGAATGTAAAAAGAGAAAATTTTATGGAGAATGTTAATTGGCTCGATAATCTAAAACTGAGAGTAGGTTATGGTGAAACTTCCAATCAGGCCGTTTCTCCTTATGCTACACTGGGTGGTTTGAGTACCCGACCTTATAATTTCGGCGATGCGAGCTCCAATTTTGTAACAGGAACTTATGTAAGTACACTGCCTAATCCTGCATTAGGATGGGAATTTTCTACTACCTGGAACTATGGTTTGGATTTCAGTCTGCTGAAAAACCGTCTGTCCGGTACATTCGAATATTATGTAACCAACACCAAGGATCTTTTACTGAGTGTAAACCTTCCTCAAACATCGGGTGTGGGTAGCTTTATGGCTAACGTAGGAGAAACCCAAAACAAAGGGTTTGAACTATCGATCAATGGTATTATATTGGACAACCTCAATGGTTGGACTTGGACTGCCGGTGTTAACTTGTATTCTAACAAAAACAAAATTGTAGCCCTTGCTTCAGGAAACCTTAAAGACGAAGGTAACGCATGGTTCGTAGGTCACCCTATCAATGTAATTTATGCACCCAAAAAAATAGGGTTATGGCAAGAAGGTGATCCTTATATGGATATCCTGGAACCAGGAGGAAACGCGGGTATGATTAAGGTAGAATATCTCGGCGACTACAATGCAGATGGCACACCAACCCGAGCAATGGATGGAGGTGGTAAAGACCGCCAGGTTATTGAAGTAGATCCTGACCTACAAGGCGGTTTTAACACTACATTAGGATACAAAGGATTTGACCTGACCGTAATTGGCTCTTTCAAAAGCGGAGGCACACTTGTTAGTTCACTTTATTCTGCCAACGGTTACCTCAATATGTTGACAGGACGTAGAGGACAGGTGAATGTAGACTATTGGACACCGGAAAATACAGATGCTAAATATCCGAAACCAGGTGGCTTAATGAGTGGTGACAATCCAAAATACGGTAATACTCTGGCTCTCTTTGATGCTTCGTATTTAAAGGTTCGTGCCATTACCTTGGGATATAACTTCAATCTAAAAGCGATTAAGGATCTTGGCATTCAAAATTTGAGACTTTATGCAACTGCTCAGAATCCATTTGTATTGTTCGCACCTTACACGAGTGAAACAGGTATGGATCCCGAAACTAACTCTTACGGTGATGAAAATGCCGCTACAACAACAGGTTTAGTTAACAGACGCATTCTGACCATAGGTACCAATTCGCCTTCTACGCGCAATTATATGGTTGGTGCCAGTTTGACATTTTAATAACTTCTAAATAAAGATAATAATGAAAAAGATAAATATAAAAGTCATGATGGGAGCACTGATGATGTTGTTCCTGTCGGCCTGTAGCAATATCTTGGAAGAACAGCCGCGCGCTACTTATGAACCTGGTTTTTTCACAACCAAGGAAGGTGTTCAGAGCGGATTGACCTCTATGTACGCTCACTTGCGTTACATCTACGGGCAAGGTTATTACTATAATATAACCCTTACCGGTACCGACGAATATACCTGGGCAAATAGCGCCGATGCAAACTTTAAAGATGCCGACATGACCAGTGGCGGGACAATGACGCCATCCACCTCACGTGCTGATGTGTTATGGAATGCAGCATTTCCAAATATCAACACCGCCAGTGGTGTCATCGAAAATGCAGAAGCAGTAGGTCTGGCTCCTTCTTTGATCGCCGAAGCACGTTTTTTCCGTGCATTCGACTATTTTCAGTTGGTGCAAACTTTCGGTGGAGTACCTCTTGATTTAGGTGGTGGAGTTATGAAATTCAACAAATCTACCGTGAGAACATCAGTGCGCAATACAGTGCCCGAAGTTTATACAATTGGTATATTTCCGGATTTGAAACAAGCTGTAATCGATCTTCCTGACGCTCCCCGTATTGTAGGGGCTGTCGCAAAATCGGTTGCCCGTCTTTATTTGGCTAAAGCTTACCTGACTTATGCATGGTGGTTGCAGAATCCGAATAACGTTCCTACATATCCTGAGGCTGATCGTACCGACCCCGATGGACATGATGCAGCGTGGTATTTCCAACAAGCATATGATGTAGCTACCGAAGCTATCGCTAATCCTGGTCCTTTTGGCTTACAGCCCACTTACTACAATGTTCACTTAGCACAGAATGACCGCAACAACGAAATCTTGTTGTTTGCCGACCATACCAATGCAAGCGAACAATATAACGGCGGAACCAGTTTCTCGTACGCAGGCGGAGGAGCACCGGATAACTTTGCATGTTGGATGGTGACACCGCAGATGGAGAATTTAAGAAGTGCGACGAATTCTGATGGAACTGGAGCTACAAGTTCTGTTCCGCGTGAAGCAGCGCAATGGGGTGGTCGCCCTTGGACACGTATGGCTCCTCCTATTGGCGTCTTTACAAAAACGTTTGCTGACAAGACCAACGACTCGCGTTATGACGGTACTTTTACATCCGTTTACCGCGGTAATTGGAATAAGAGTGCAAGTACTAAGACAATTGGTGTTATGTATAATGCTAACAAAATGCCGGTGCGCCCGGGAGATGCCATATTGTCTTTCTTACCGGATGAAACACTGGCGGGTTCTATTACTTACCCCTCGGGAGGTGGTGCTAGCAACATAGGTGCCGGTGAAATCCCGGGAAGAGCCGATTATGTAATTTCTCCACAGGGTATAAACCGGCAGTATTATCCGGGACTTTGGAAAATCGGAACATACCGTACCGACAATGGCACCGGATTAGGGTCTCCCAATGGTAGTACCTGTCGTCCGTTTGATATTGCTAAATTCTCTGAACTTTACCTGGTAGCTGCCGAAGCTGCTGTAAAAGGCGCCACCACTAAAGCGGGTCAAAGTGCAAGAGAACTGGTGAATGTGCTTCGTGCAAGAGCCGGGAAATGGAGTTTTAGCAATGCAAACAATGCTACTAAGGTAGGAAACTATAGTGCTGCTATGGTTGCTGCCACTCCGGCTACAATAGATATCAATTATATCTTAGCTGAACGCTCACGCGAATTTTTTGGCGAAGGTTATCGTTGGTTCGACCTGGTGCGTACGCAAAAGTGGGAAGAAATTGCCGGTACGTACGAAATAGCTAATGCGGGATCTCATACACCCAAAACGGTTACTCGTACTATCAACAAAGCGGTTCATTATCTGCGTCCTATTCCTCAAGGTCAAATTGATAGATTAGACATGAGCGATGCAGAAAAAGCTGCTTATCAGAACCCTGGATATTAATAAATAGGCGTTGGTTTTCAGATGGAGGTACAAAGGGAAAGACCTGAGAATCCGGTACTTTTGTATCTCCTTATCGAAAAAATCGTAGAAAAACAGAATAAAGGAATCGCTCTTCAATCAGTTGATTGAGAAAACAGAAATTCAGAGGGCGAGTAAAGTCAAATCAACCAAAGGCATATTAAATTTTGTATTTAGCGGAATTGTTGTCGCATTTTTTAATATACTTTTAATTTATTTTTAAGGATTTAATCCTTAACTCACATTAATTTCTTACAAATATGAAAAAAAATTAACTCATATTGATTTCTTACAAATATGAAAAAAAAAATAAAATTTATAGCAAGCTTATTAGCGCTTTTATTAAGCGCATTAATGACTAATTCTTTTGGACAAACGCCTTACGTGTATAGTGTAGAAAATACCGGTGCAAGCTGTACGGCTCCTGTTTTACCCGCTCCAGCTGATTTGCCTTCAATCATTCGTTTGCCCAATCCATTTGAATTTTCAAACGGGCAAAGCTTTGTCAATACCCTGAATGACTGGTCGTGCCGGCGCAACGAAATCAGGTCGGAAATTGAAAACTACGAAATCGGCTTTAGACCTACTCGTCCGGCAAATATCACGGCATCTTTCAAACGCGATTCGGTCTATCAAACGAAAGATCTGAATTATGCAACTATTGATTTTACCGACCCTGAATGGTATAATAACCTGACCGATACAAATTACACCATTGTAAATCACACTGCCAATTTTATTTTGGTAACAATCATTGAAAACGGGAAAACACTTACACTGTCTTCCATAGTAACTATACCTGCCGGAACCGGACCTTTTCCCGCCGTGATAGGTCTTAGCGGCGCTACCGGCAGTTTGCCTGATTCGCTTTTTGCCAATTGCATAAAAATTAATTTCGATCCCGGTCAAGTGGCTGTAGATGGTCAAGCAAATACCGGTGCATTTTACAACATGTACGGAATCCAAGCCGGTCACTACACTGCCTGGACTTGGGGCATAAGCCGTCTCATTGATGGCTTGGAATTAGTACAGTCTCAAATGAATATCGATTTAGCACATATCGGGATCACCGGTTGTTCCCGTTATGGGAAACTGGCATTGTTTGGCGGTGCATTCGATGAACGTATTGCGCTCACTATTGCTCAGGAACCTGGCGGTGGAGGTGCGGCTGCTTGGCGCGTTTCGGAAACAATCGGTAATGTTGAAAAAATCGACAACACGGATTATTCGTGGTTTTTGCCGGCGATGCGGGATAATTTTAAAGGGAGAGTGGCCCACTTGCCTCACGACCATCACGAATTGATTGCGATGATAGCGCCCCGTGCCGTTTTGGTTTTGGGAAATTCTACCATCGACTGGCTGGCAGATCCGTCCGGATACGTTTCCTGTATGGCTGCCCGTGAAGTATGGAAAAAGTTTGGCGTAGAAGATCGTATGGGATGGGATTTTACGGGTGGACACGACCATTGCGCTGCCCCAGCCAGCCAAATAGAGGCTGCTGATGCATTTATCAAACGCTTTTTGTATAGCGACAACACGGTGAGTACGAATATTCTAACATCACCTTATCAAGATGTAGATTATCAATTTTGGATCAAGGACTGGGCTAACGTAACAGAACCGGCTGTATTACAGCAAAATTTCTGGTATGAACCGGAAACAACGGCTTGTGGAACCTTGGGAAGTAATTTCGTTGCAGAGAGCGATGCGAATGCTTCCGGTGGTAAATATGTAACAGCAGGCAGCGGTTTGAGCAACGTTACAGAAGCGCCTGGCGAAGACGGACAACTTAAAATTACTTTTGATACGGATAATAACGGAGAATTTTATGTTGCCCTGCTTGCCAATTGTCCGAACGGCAATTCCAATGCTTTTTGGGCAAAAATAGATGATGATGATTTTGTACTTTACGATTATTTGGATACTTACGGACAATGGCAATGGGTTGCCTTGATTACCGGCAGACCTTTGCCTAAAGGTACTCACACGTTGACAATCGCTTACGCTAAAGCAGGTGCTAAATTAGACAGGATTCTGATTACTAACGATCCTAATGCAATCCCTACTTCCGGTTTTGGCGGAGCGGAAACCCATTGCGAACTCCCACAAAAATATAGTCAACTGGATTTTGAAAATGGAAATATCAGCAACTGGTCAAAACTGAATCTGGGAGCAGGCATCGACATCACGCAAGAAGATAAACACGGTGGAGACTATGCACTTAAAATGGTAAACGGAACAAGTACAAGTGCTTGGAGTGTTCAGGTAACTACTCCGGATGTTGAAATCCATTCAGAACATATCTATACGGTTTCTTTCTGGGTGCGTGCAGTAGGCGGTGGCGGAAAAGGTCGAATTTCTACAGCCGGTAACGGAGCATTGGGTGGAACCTATTGGAGTGATTTTACAGTAGGTAATGATTGGGAACAAAAGACCTTTACCAATTTGACCGCAAACGGCTCTAGTGTTAAATTGTCATTCGATATGGGATATATTGCGGATAAAACCTACTACATTGATGATATTGTTTTCGATGATACGGATATGACGGAAACAGGTATTTCCAATCCGATCTATTCAGATTGGACAGGAAAAATATATTCTTCGGAAAAAGGAAAGATAGATGTCATAGCACCCAACAATTCGAAAGTGCAAATAATGGATATTTTTGGAAGGGAAGTAGGAACACGTACTGCTAATTCATCTTTGCAATTTTCGGTAAATTCTGCCGGTATTTATATCGTTAGTATTAAAAATGGTGATAAGACTTATAGACAAAAGCTAATTGTCAAATAATAATACGACCGGAACAATGGCATTCCAGAATACAACAAATGTTCTGGAATGCTGCAACAGATGATCAATATGGCGGTATGACCAATATGGGCTATTTAAGGTTAAATGGGCTGGATCATACATCAGTCCCAAGTGTCAAAAATTCAATTGTCGATGCTTACTATAATGGCACCAAAGATGCTCTTATAATATCAGGATATGTTGGTGAAGTTAAGGTTTTTGATGTTTTAGGAAATTTAGTTCTTAAAACTAGAGTGATAGATACAAATCCCGAAAATATTAATTTAAACTCTGTTGTCAAAGGTGTTTATATTGTCAGCGGAACAGGTTTTTCTACTAAATTTATCAAATAAAGGATTTTTATCTTTTTAATTTTACCTAATTGAATATTTTTGGTAATAGAATAGGAGAAACGGGAAGTAATCCCGTTTCTCCTATTCTATTACCATGCATACCGTTAAGTATAAGGCGATTACCTGAGTTACGCCATGGACAAGGCCTGGAGATTATTCGCGCCCAATCCCGCAAGGTCAAATAAAATGGATTGGAAATGAATGACATAACATTGTAAATCAATTGCAACAGGTTTATCACAATCCTGCTTTACTTTTGTAAAAGCATGTCAAGGGAACATTCATTGTTTGAATGAACATGACGATGGAATTGCTACATTCAAATTTCTTATATGTCCGAACAGCTCATGTTTGTTGCGGATATTTTATTGGTCCGTACTGGGACCTGATTTCCCAAAACAACTCAAATCTACGGTCATTGTTGATCATCATCCCCGCTTCTGTTATAATGGTATTTTTTATTATTCATCTTTTTAAAAAGA
>JBAYMP010000073.1:0-7014 GCA_041663505.1 Bacteroidales bacterium
ACTTTACCTTATCGTCACCACCCGAAACCCTGAAATTATGATTTTGAACTTTGGCTGTTCTGAACATTATGTCATACCAGTCAGTATTTGGGTATAAATCAGCATCAGTACCTGTTCTGAAAGCTTCAATATCTTCATCACTAAAGACTACAGGTTGTCCTTCATTTATAGAAGTTTGATTTCTTGAAGTCATCCAATCTGCGGAATTTGTAACAACATCCGGTAAATAGGTTGCCTTTTCCCATCCCAATGAACCATTATATTCAAGTTGTGCTTTTCCTTTATTCCCTCTTTTTGTGGTGACAAGAATTACACCATTAGAAGCTCTGCTCCCATAAATTGATGCAGATGCGTCTTTTAATACGGAAATGCTTTCAATGTCCTCTGGATTAACATCTTTAAGACTATATTCAATGCCATTGACCAAAACTAAAGGATTGTTGTCATTTAATGTACCTACACCTCTTATTCTAATAGTCGATACATCATTACCAGGCTGCCCTCCCTCTTGGTTAACATATAGTCCTGATACTCCTTGCAATGCCTGAGATGCATTGGTAAATGGCTTATTTTCAATAAATTTTGTATCTACAGTAGAGACAGAACCTGTTAGATTCGATTTTTTTTGCGTTCCGTATCCCACAACAACCACTGAATTCAACAAATTCAAATTTTCAGTCAGATAGATAGTTGTTGGTACAGCCTCATATACATCAATTTCCTGATTTTTGTATCCGATACTGGATATAAACAACGTTACGGGCAGAGATTTTACATCAAGACTGAAATTTCCGTTTACATCGGTTGCTGTGCCACCTGGTTGTCCTTTAAGTTTAATTGTTGCGCCAATAATTGAAGTATTGGTTTTTTCTTCAAGAACTTTACCCTTTAGGGAAATCTGTTGCGCAAAAGAAGGTTGGATAACTAATAATGTAAAAAAGAGCGCAAAATATTTTTTACATATAAAGTAGTTCGATAACTTTTTGAGGTTCTCAAATAAATTTGATAACTTTGCCATACAGTTTTTTTAAATTGTAGCGAACGTTCCCTCAATCAGTTTGTCGACAGTGAAGGGAACGTTCGTTTTTTTGTTATTACTAAGGTTTTTTAGATCGTTTTAAAGACAACGACTTTTCTGTTTACTTCATTTTAGAGATTTTATTAATTATTATGTTTTACAGTGCAAAAATCACTAATAAACAGGTACTATCGCATAACTATTGAAGGGTATTTAAATACCATGTTCGTGTGAGTATTGAAGCGCTTTTGGGTTATCTTCGATGTAATCCGCATTCCTTGTGTTCAGGATTTTCCCACCACCAACGACCGGCGCGGATATCTTCGCCTGGTTCTATGGCGCGGGTGCATGGCTGGCAGCCTATGCTGGGGAAGCCTTGCTTGTGGAGTTTATTGAAAGGAACATTGTGCTGACTGATATAATCCCAGACCTGGTCTTCTGTAAAATTTATCAAAGGATTAACCTTAATAAGTTGGTTGAGCTCGTCCCATTCAACAAGTTTAGAGGCTATGCGAGTGATGGATTGCTCGTGGCGAAGTCCGCAAATCCAGACGTCAAGTCCTTTAAAAGCACGTTTCAAAGGTTCAAGTTTGCGGACGCGGCAGCAGGCTTTGCGTTGTTCAATGCCATTATAGAAGAGGTTGATTCCTTCAGCCTTAACCAGTTGTTGAACATCGTGGTAGTCTGGAAAGAATACCTCAATTTGGATACCATAACGTTGGTTGGTCCTGTCAATAAGACTGTAGGTCTCAGGAAAAAGACGGCCTGTATCAAGGGTGAAAATACGGGTTTTTGGATCAATGGCCACTATCATATCTGTCAGTACCTGGTCTTCGATGCTCAGACTTGACGATAATGCGATATGTCCGGAAAACTCGTTAAGAACATGATGCAGAATTTCTTCAGGCGTTAGATTCTTTAATAAAGAATTTAGTTGCTCGGCCTTTTGTTTTAGATTGATATTATTGCTCATAATAATGTTTTGTTAAATACTGTATGATTCATCTTCAAGATCGTGCACTATCATTCCGGCGCCAACAGTTTCATAAGTATATTCGTCAATAAGTATAAGGCTTCCCGTTGTGCGGTTCTCTTCGTAAGAGTCGTACTTCAGCGGTTTCAGCGTTTTAATGGAAATGTGGGCGATGTCGTTCATGTTTACCGTCTTATCATCAAGTATGTTTTCCAGAGAATTGATGTTTACTTTATAATGGACTTCCTTGATGATGGCGTGTGTTTCGTCCGTAGTATGACGAATGATATATTTTCCTCCGACATTAAGCGGTTTATGATTGAGCCAGCATATCAGCAGTGAAATATTGCTACTTACTATAGGCTTTTTTTCAGTACTCTTTATAATCATATCTCCCCTGCTTATGTCTATATCGTTAGCAAGACGCAGGGTGACGGATTGCGGAGTGAAGGCTTCTTCAATGGATTTTTCTCCTTCATCAATAGCTATTATTGATGAATGTGTGTTTGAGGGAAGTACGTTTACCGTATCGCCAATTTTGAAACTGCCGCCAGAAATGCGTCCGGCATAACCACGGTAGTCGTGAAAACTGTCGCTGTGCGGGCGGATGACATACTGCACAGGGAAACGAGCCGGCAAAATGCTTTCATCTTTGTGTACAGGCAGAGATTCAAGCAGTTGTAATAACGTTTCACCTTTGTACCATGGTGTCTTAGTTGAGGCTGTCACTACATTATCGCCGTCTTTTGCCGAGATAGGAATGAAAAAAATATTTTTCAATTTTATTATGTTGGCAATATCCTCAAATTCTTTTTTAATGATGTTAAAAATACTTTCCGAAAAGTCGACCAGGTCCATTTTGTTGACAGCAAGAATCACGTTTGGAATTTGAAGCAGGGACGCGATGTATGAGTGACGTTTTGTTTGCTCAATGATACCGTTACGGGCATCGATAAGGATGATTGCGACATCAGATGTTGAAGCTCCGGTTACCATGTTTCGAGTGTACTCGATATGCCCAGGGGTGTCGGCTATTATGAATTTTCGCTTCGGAGTGGCAAAATACCGGTAGGCTACGTCTATTGTTATACCTTGTTCGCGTTCGGCCCGTAATCCGTCTGTTAGTAATGCCAGGTTAACCTCGTCACCTCCACCAAGGCGTATGCTGGCATCTTTGACAGCTTGCAACTGATCTTCGAAAATAGATTTGCTGTCGTAGAGCAAACGGCCTATCAACGTGCTTTTTCCGTCGTCTACGCTACCGGCCGTAGTAAATCGAAGTAATTCCATATCCAGATAACCTGAATTGTTTCTGGTTATATTTTGCTGCTCACTGTTTGTTTTTTTTATGTCTGACATATCTTATTTATTATAATAATACTTGTTGAAATAATAGCATGCACTGTAAATAACACTCAAAAATACCCGGCCTTTTTCCTATCCTCCATAGCAGCTTCCGACCGTTTGTCGTCAGACCTTCCGCCACGTTCTGTAATCCTTGAAGAAGCAATTTCATCTATAATATCCTCAAGCGAGTTGGCTTCCGAGAGGGTGAGTCCGGTACATGTGATATCACCGATAGTGCGGCACCGGACATTCTTCACTATGACATGTTCGCTTTCCTTGCGTGGAATGGCAGGCAGGGCTGCATACCAGACTCCGTCCCTTTCGAAAACTTCTCTTTGGTGGGTATAATAGAGGGAGGGTAAGGGAATATTTTCCTGCAGGATATACTGCCAAACGTCCAATTCAGTCCAGTTGCTGATGGGAAATACCCGAAAATGTTCGCCCAACTGTTTTTTACCGTTGAAAATATTCCATAGTTCCGGACGTTGATTTTTTGGATCCCATTGACCGAACTCATCCCTGTGTGAAAAGAAACGTTCTTTGGCCCTGGCTTTTTCCTCATCCCGTCTTGCGCCACCTATTGCCGCATCGAATTTGTATTTTGCAAGTGTATCCAACAATGTCACAGTTTGCAGTTTGTTTCTGCTGGCGCTATAACCTTTTTCCTCAACGACTTTTCCTGTGTCTATGGATTCCTGCACTGAACCTACAATTAGCCTTACGCCTAGTTTTTTCACCAATTCATCGCGATAAGTTATTGTCTCTTCAAAATTGTGACCGGTATCTATATGCACGAATGGGAAGGGGATAGCTGCAGGATAAAAAGCTTTATATGACAAATAGGACAGTACAATGGAATCTTTGCCTCCGGAAAAAAGGAGAGCAGGACGTTCAAACTGTGCTGCTACCTCGCGCAGGATATATATTGATTCTGATTCTAATTCTTTGAGATGTGTTAATTTATAGTCACTCATTTTTTTAACTTTTATGATAATGCGTTGTTGATTGCCTTCAAAGTATTTTCCAACTGCTTTTCAGTATGTGCTGCAGAAATGAAATTTGTTTCAAACTGGGATGGCGAGAAATAAATATTTTTATTTAACAGCTTTCTGTAAAATTTATTGAACCGTTCGGTATCACATTTTTTTACATCCTCAAAATTTTTTATTTCTGAGTTTGAGAAAAAGAGAGTGAACATCGATCCGATATTATTTAAAACGATGTCTTTCCCTTTGATTATGTATTTCAGTTCATCAATAAACTGATTGCTTTTTGATTCAAGATTTGTGTAGAAATCAGGTTTTTGCAGTAATTGCAATGTCTGTATGCCGGCACTCATAGCTACAGGGTTGCCTGATAGAGTTCCGGCTTGATAGACTGGTCCGTCAGGAGCCAAAACGTCCATTATATCGGCTCGACCTCCGAACGCAGCCGCCGGAAAACCACCGCCTATTATTTTTCCGAAAGTGGAAAGATCCGGGGTAATGCCAAAGAGTTTTTGCGCTCCGCCCAGGCTTAAACGGTACCCTGTTATCACTTCATCGAATATCAAGAGTGAGCCGTATTTTTTTGTTATGTTGCGCAATTCCTGAAGAAAACCTTGCTTAGGCACAATAACTCCCATATTTGCAGCGACAGGCTCAATGATTACTGCTGCTATATATTCGTCCAGTTTTTCGAAAACTGTTTTTACAGACCCAATATCATTATATGGAAGGCTTAGAGTGTATTTTGTAAATTCGGCTGGGACTCCATCCGAGGAACTTGCGCTGAGTTTTGCGACTCCTGAACCTGCGGCAACAAGCAAATGGTCTGCATGTCCATGGTAACATCCGTCAAACTTAATGATGAGATTTTTTTTCGTGAAACCACGGGCTACGCGGATGGCACTCATTACAGCTTCTGTCCCCGAATTTACAAAACGCACTTTTTCAATCGAAGGGACAGTCTCTGTGACTAATTTAGCCAATGCTGTTTCCTGTAAAGACGGAATCCCATAGCTTGAACCATTCTTTACCGCTTTAATAATAGCCTGATTTACGATTTTATGATTGTGTCCTAAAATAAAGACACCCCATGACAGGCAGAAATCGGTGAATTTATTTCCATCGATGTCAGTCAGTGTTGTTCCGTCAGCATTTCTGATGAAAAGTGGTGAAGTCCCTACGCTTTTAAGTGCCCTGACAGGGCTGTTCACACCGCCGGGAATATATTTTAAGGCTTCATTATAAGCCTTTTCTGACAAAATCCTTTGCATAATAACTGATTATATAATTGGCTCCGGCACGTTTGATGCCAATGAGCGATTCGAAAAATGCTTTTTCTTCGTTAAACACGCCTGCTTTCGCAGCCGCTATCAGCATGGCATACTCTCCTGATACCTGATATGCTACAAGAGGCACATCGGGGTATGCTGTGCTTGCCTGTTTAATTACATCAAGGTAGGGCATGGCCGGTTTCACCATTACCCAATCGGCACCTTCTTCTACGTCTGCAGCAATTTCTTCAAGCCCTTGTTTTTTTGTCCTGAAATCCATCTGGTAACTTTTACGGTCGCCGAAGGCAGGAGCAGAGTCGGCTGCATCTCTGAACGGACCATAAAATGATGAGGCGTATTTGGCGGAATAGGCAAGAACTTTGGCTTTTTGATTGTTTTTTTCCAGTAAAGCCTTTATTGCCTCAACTTGCCCGTCCATCATTGCAGATGGTGCTACAAAGTCTGCTCCGGCCTGGGCATGTACCAGAGCCATTTCTGCCAACAATGGCAATGTACTGTCATTGTCTACTGTTTCTCCGTGAAGCAGTCCACAATGTCCGTGTGATGTGTATTCACACAGACAAACATCTGTAAAAATCAAAACGTGCGGGTAGTGCTTTTTTATTAGCCTGATAGCCCGACAAACTAATGAATCAGGCGAATAAGCAGCACTACCCGACTTGTCCTTGTATTGGTTTTCAATTACGCCGAACAGCAAAATTTTGTCAATTCCCAGGGCTGTGGTTTCTTTCAGATCTTCCAACAATTTATCCGGTGAAAACCGTGAGATTCCCTCAAGTGAAGGTATTGGCTGAACTTGGTTTTCTCCGTCCACAACAAAATATGGATAAATAAAATCTTTGATATTAATTTTTACATCGGCATAATAATCTCTTGTTGCCGCATCTGTTCTATAGGGTCTGAATCGTTTCATTTTTGTTTTTTAATTAGTTCATTATATCTTTTTTCCGTTTCATTTCCTTTGAAAATGAATAGTTTGTCTTTAGGTAAATATCCGTATAGCCGTACAAAATTGGTCACACAGGAGGGTGAAGCGAAAGCGATTGCTTGTATTCGGCTCAAATCAAGTGGCTGTAGATTTTTAGGGAAAATGTTGCGGTAAATGCTGACAGTGGTAACCTTCCAGCCAAGTTCGACCAGACCTTTGTGCAGTACAGGCAGTGCCAGTTCGGAATGAGGAATAAGTGCTTTACCACTGGCAATGTCTTTAATGTCAATGTCTCTGATTAATCCTCTGGAAGATTCTTGACCAGCCTGAAGGTCGGGCAAGACACCATATTGTTTCAACGTATCGCTTGTGGTTTGTCCGACTGAAGCGATTTGCAAGTGACTTAATGAACGAACGTCTTTTCCGCTTTCAAGAAGTGCTTTAAAGAAAATGTGAACAGTATGACGGCT
>JBAYMP010000074.1:0-6980 GCA_041663505.1 Bacteroidales bacterium
AGCGCAGGATTTTATGCCCAGGAAATGGCAAAAAGAGGTTTTGTTACACTTGCTTTTGATCTTTCTTTCAATAGAGAAAATGGTGGTGAACCTCGTCATTTGGCAACACCTGAAGGTTATGTAGAAGATTTTAGCGCGGCAGTGGATTTCATGAACGCTTTATAGTTCGCAGTCATTGATGAACTTCTACCCGTTCGCTGAAATAACAACAATCTCGCCCTGCCCAATCTTGTTATCGCAGGCGACAAAGCACATTCAAAGCACGATAGATAGAGAGCATATAAACTGGCTGCAGAGCCAAAAGAACTTTATTCCTGGCGCTATGCATGTGGATTTATACGATAAAGTTAATTTAATTCCGTTTGATAAATTGGAATCATTTTTTACAGAGAACTTAAAATAATAATAATAATATAAAACAACAAAATATGAATACTTTGAATAAAGTAATAGTAGTAACAGGCGGTTCGAGCGGAATCGGAGAAGCTACTGCAAAATTGTTAGCAAAACGAGGCGATAAAATTGTTTTGGCCGCACGTAGAGAAGACCGATTGAAAGAAATTGTAAAAGATATTCAGAATGAAGGAGGAATAGCTATTTACCAGGTAACAGATGTTACCTATTATCAGGAGGTAGAGGCTTTAGCCAAACGAGCTATTGATGAATTCGGACAAATAGATGTATGGTTGAATAATGCAGGAATTATGCCCCATTCCACTTTTGACAAAAAGAAAATAAACGAATGGGATAAAATGGTAGATGTAAATATTAAGGGTGTTCTTTATGGAATTGCAGCAGCATTACCCTATATGCGCGAACGAAAAAAAGGACAAATCATCAACCTTTCGTCTGTAGCCGGACATCAGACCCATGTAGGAGGCGGAGTATATAGCGGTACTAAATATGCAGTACGTGCTATCAGCGAAGCATTACGTCAGGAAGAAGCAGCTAATAAAAGCAACGTTAGGGTGACTATCATATCTCCGGGTGCCATAGCCACCGAGTTGACAAAAACGATTACCGATAACGATCTGAAAAAAGGAATTGATCAATTGTATGACGAAGTAGCAATCAGTCCTGAGCGTGCTGCACTGGCAATTGCCTTTGCCATGGATATGCCTGAAGATACATCCATCAATGAAATATTGTTGAGACCAACAAGCCAGCAGGCATAACCAAGAACTAAGTAAATCTATTTTTTCAACAAACTAAAGAATATGCAAACAGTAAAATTAAATAATGGCGTAGAAATGCCAATTCTGGGATTCGGTGTATATCAGGTTCTTGACTACGATGAATGTAAAAAAAGTGTTTTGATGGCATTAGAAGCCGGTTATAGGTCGATTGACACAGCATCTGCTTATCAGAACGAAAAAGCAGTAGGTGATGCAATAAAAGAAAGCGGAATAAAACGGGAAGATATATTCGTCACTACCAAACTTTGGATTACCGATATCGGTTATGAACGTACAAAAAAGGCACTTGAAGTATCACTTGATAAACTTCAACTTGATTATTTAGATTTATATCTTATCCACCAGCCATTCGGCGACATTTATGGGTCATGGCGTGCAATGGAAGAATTGAATGAAAGCGGGAAAATAAGAGCAATCGGTGTAAGCAATTTCTATCCCGATAGAGTAATGGATTTAATTGTAAACAACAAGATTGTCCCTGCTGTAAACCAAATAGAAACCCACCCTTTTTACCAACGATCGGAAGACCAAGCCTTTTTAAAAGAAAATAAGGTTCAAATAGAATCCTGGGCGCCTTTTGCCGAGGGAAGAAATAATTTCTTTCAAAATGAGGTTTTAATTTCTATCGGCAAAAAATACAATAAATCGATAGCTCAAGTGACTCTTCGCTGGTTGATACAAAGAGGTGTAGTAGTTATTCCTAAGTCTATTAGAAAAGAGCGAATCGTTGAAAACTTCAATGTGTTCGATTTCGAATTGCCCGAAGAAGATATGCAAGCAATAAAAAAATTGGACACAAAAAATAGCTTGTTTTTCAGCCACAGAGATCCTGAAACAATTAAATGGTTTTCTACAATGCTCAAATAAATAATATAAAATGCAATGAAAACAAAATCATTTTTCATTCTGTCTTTTGTATTTATTTTTGGAATAGTAGGTTGTGCTAATTCTACTAATAAACAAGATTTTACCAATAATTCAAAAGAGGAAAATTTACCTGTTGTATATTTTACAAAAGACATTACGCCTGAAGGACTAATGAAAGTTTATAAGGCGCTTGGTCGCGATTTGGAAGGTAAAGTCGCAGTTAAAGTCAGTACAGGGGAAGCTGGAAATCATCATTACCTTTCTCCCGATCTGATCAAGGAACTTGTACAATTGTTGAAGGGGACTATCGTCGAATGTAATACTGCTTATGGAGGGAAACGGTCTGACACAAAAGACCATCTTAGAGTTGCTGAAGACCATGGTTTTACAGCCATTGCTCCGGTAGATATTATGGACGCTAACGGATCTATGACGTTACCTTATCCTAATGGGAAAATTATTAAAGAAGATTATGTAGGTAAAAACTTTTCCAATTATGATTCATGGCTTATTCTTTCACATTTCAAAGGTCATGCCATGGCGGGCTTTGGTGGCACACTGAAAAACATGGCAATAGGCATTGCTTCTGCAGAAGGAAAAAGCTGGATTCACAGTGGAGGCACAAGCCGTACCGACCCTTGGGGTGGTGAACAAAACACTTTTCTGGAAGCTATGGCAGACGCTTCTGGTGCTGTAATGAAATCTGTGGGAGATAGAATCGCATATATCAATGTAATGAATCATTTATCAATCGACTGCGATTGCGACAGTAATCCTGCTCCACCCGAATTAGACGATATAGGCATTCTTGCTTCTCTTGATCCTGTTGCATTGGACAAAGCGTGTGTAGACTTGATTTATCAATCAGATACAGAGCGTAGTAAAACACTTCGTGAACGTATAGAAAGCCGCAACGGAATGTTGACAGTAAAAGCCGCCGAAACACTTGGACTGGGTAGCCAGAAATATAAATTAGTGGAATTGAAGTAGAACTTTGATGTTTATGAAAACATTTACAGTAATTTTTATAATGTCTTGTTTGATGAGTGCTTTTTCCTTCGATAAGAAACCAAATGATAATGATATTGAGGCAAAAATAGAAAAGTCTATTCGCCAGCAACTGGAAAAATATCCGGAGTCAAGGTTACAGGATATTTACAAAAATTTTTATCAGGATTGCTTCGGTACAGGTCATGCCATTAATGATACATCAATGGTTAAGAATTATCTGACAAATGAACTTCGGAACACAACCGGTACATCTTCTACATCTTCATTCCCGATGGTTGATACAATCGGATGGCGTCACAATTTTGTGCGGGTAAATATTGAATTGGTACGGCAGGGAAAAATTAGTGAAGAGACGCTTACAGATGCTTTCATTTCCAGTGCTTCGAAAATCAACGAGGATGATACGGCTAATTGGGTAAACGAATGGCATAGTATTATAAAAATCATTGAAGATAAAAAATTGCCTGTAAAAGATTCTGAAATAGACAAATTGGGTATCGACAGTATTTTACGGTTAAACCCTAAAGCTGCCATGCATCACAGTAAGGCTTTCAATGAGTATTATAATCCGCATTACCGGGTAATAGAACGATCTGTCTTTGAGCAACTGGCAGGAAAAATTGATTAATCGTAGGCTGAATAACGATAGAAGATATTACGAATAAAAAATGAACGAATATATGCAAACAGTAAATTAAATAATGGTGTTGAAAGACATATAATATGAACTCATTTAATGATAAGGGAACATTAGCTCCCAAAAGGAACTTTACAGGTACTGTTTGGGTAAAAATGGACGTAACCCCCAGTGATGGTTACAATGTCAATATTGGAACGATTAGTATTCGTGCTGATTTTTAATGATTTAGCTGAATTATTTTTATATAAAAACTACATTATTAAATTATAAGAAATGGAAACAAAACAAATAAAAGCATTCGGAACAAAGGCTTCCGATAGACCGTTAGAAGAATTAACGATTAAGCGCAGAGTGGTACAACCACATGATGTAGAATTCAAGATTTTGTATTGTGGAATCTGTCATTCTGATTTACATCAAATCAAGGATGATTTCGGAGGAACGACTTATCCCATTGTTCCCGGACACGAAATGGCCGGTCAAGTGACTGCCGTTGGCGACCATGTAACAAAATTCAAAGTTGGTGATATTGTAGCAGTGGGTTGTATTGTAGATAGCTGCGGACACTGCGAATATTGCGAAGAAGGTATTGAACAATTTTGCGATGAAGAAACAATATATTCATTCAACAGCCCCGACAGAATTTTAGGGGGAGTAACCTATGGCGGATTTTCTCAAACCTATGTTTGTAAGGAAAATTATGTGTTGCACATGCCACCTTTTAAAAATTTAGCCGCAGCCGCACCTTTGCTTTGTGCCGGAATTACGGTTTATTCTCCACTGAAACACTGGGGAGCAGGCCCGGGCAAAAAAGTAGGTATTTTAGGAATCGGCGGTTTAGGGCATTTGGCTATCAGAATTGCCAAAGCGATGGGAGCCGAAGTCATCGTATTTACCCATACTCAGGCAAAAGTGGAAGATGCCAAACGTTTGGGTGCAGATAAAGCTGTATTGACTTCAGATGCAGAACAAATGAAAGCATACAATCGTAAACTGCACTTTATCATCGATACCGTTTCGGCAAAGCACAATGTTAATATATATCTGAACTTGCTTCGCCATGATGGAACAGTCGTGTTGGTAGGATTACCACCTGAACCATTGGAAATCGGTGCCTTTAATGTGGTTACGGGAAGGCGGAGTTTTGCCGGTTCCAATATCGGGGGCATTGCCGAAACACAGGAAATGTTGGATTTTTGTTACAAGCATAATATTGTAGCCGATATAGAGAAAATTAATATTCAGGACGTGAATACAGCATTCAAACGTTTGGAAAAAGGCGATGTGAAATACCGCTTTGTAATTGATATGTCCTCGTTGAATTCATAAGAAACCGGATTGATTGAGGAGAATAATTCCTCTCGATAGATAAACTCAGCTTGATGATTTATCCGGGTATCGACGGTTTAAGCGGCAGGCCTTCCATCTTTGAATATTTAAGTAAAGAGGGAGAAGTACCCTCGGTAGAACAATCGTTGGAATTAATATCACATAAAGTTCTGGAAAATGGAGTCATTTGGCTTCAATATAAATTTCATGCGATTGAATAATCTTTTATAAGTTGTTGACTTGAAGAATAAATAATAGTTTGTATTTTTGAAAAAATTATTTTATGGATACATCAAATAACGGATCTTTAACTTTTAGTTACTCAGATATTTTCTTTAGTTATTATTTTGATAACATAACAAAGTGTACTAAAATGAAAAAAGACCATTCTCTGGTATATATTTATTCTGGTGAATATATTCTTGAGGAAGGTGGGGTAACTACAGTAGTTGAAGCTGGTGAATGTGTATTTCTACGCAAAGATAATAGGATTATAATGACTAAGCAGCCAAAAGGGGATGAATCTTTTCGTGGTATATTCATGGTGTTTAAAAGAAGTTTTCTAAGAGAGGTATTTCAAAAAATTGAAAAAAAAGATTTACCCTTGGATGTAGAAAGACACAAAACCAGTGTTATGAAACTACCATATACACCTGATATCGCAAGTCTCTTTCAATCAATGGTACCCTATTTCAATACCACTATTATACCCCCTGAAGAATTGATGAACCTAAAATTGCTTGAAGGTATCTATTCATTGTTGAATTTAGATAAAAACTTCTATACGGATTTGTTTGATTTCAACGCCCCATGGAAACCAGATATTCTCGATTTTCTGAATGAAAACTACATGTATGACCTTTCGATAGAAGAAATTGCCCATTTTACCGGAAGAAGACTGGCTACCTTTAAGCGCGAATTTAAAAGAATAAGCACTTTTTCTCCTCATAAATGGTTGATGATTAAACGATTGGATGTGGCAAGAGGTAAACTGCTAAACGAAAAGAAAAAAGTTTCCGATGTATATCTGGAAGTTGGTTTTAAAGATTTATCCCACTTTTCGAGAGTTTACAAGGAAACTTATGGGGCATCACCAACCGGAATATAAAAAATCTTTTCAAAAAGATGTCAAAGCCAATGAGAAGTTTTCTCATTGGCTTTTTATATAAGGAAACAGCTGTACGTACAGGCCAATTGTTTTAGCCGAAGAGGCAATCTCCAAAGTTCATTCTCTTTCTATTTTTGCAACATACAAAAGATAATTAATCAATTGAAGGAGTATCGCCACCTCAAAGCCGTCCATAAATTCGGGGGTTACATCATCGTAATATCTGCCAATGCCGAATTTCTTGGATAGTGGATTTATAATATCAGTCCTTTTTTAATACCGAATCGAGCTTCCTGTTTGTCGATTGTTATTCGACAAAAAATTGGCATGTACCGATTTGCTTTTTGCTTGTCTCTTTTTAGGAAAAAGAGGATTCTAAAGGTACTTCTCATAACTCAAATCTTAATGTTACAAACTTAATTTAACTTATTCAATTTGAGTATTATGCAACACCGCCAATTTCGGACAAATAGTACCCCTTTTTAAATTTTCCAAAAAGGGGTACGATTTAGAGCGGAAGGTGTGTCCCTTTTTGGCTTTTTTTGTCTTTTAGGCCAAGACAAGATAGAAACAAAAAACCCTACAAGTCATTGAACTTGTAGGGTTTGTCTTACTTTTAGCACCTCTTGTATTAGGCTTTCCAGCGGAGAGTGAGGGTAATGAACTTCCCTCTCCTTATCCCGTAATTATCAATCACTTAATTGTGCTGATATTTCTGTTAGTAACGATTTAGTAACGGCATATTGTCTATCAATGTCCTTTACTGACTATTAAATGTCCACTCAATATTATATCTATAAAGATAGGTGTTTTTTCGTAATCATATTTC
>JBAYMP010000075.1:0-6795 GCA_041663505.1 Bacteroidales bacterium
ATTCACAGTACTGTTGACAGATATACTTCCGTTATGCTTTCCCACAATCTGTTTGACATAGAATAATCCCAAGCCATACCCCTTTACATTGTGCAGGTTTCCGCTGGGAACCCTGTAAAATTTATCAAAGATATGTTCGATATTATTTGGTGTGATTCCTATACCATGATCTTTTACCATCAACACACTAAACGCCTTTTCTTGATAGGCAGTTATTTCTATAACCGCTTTATCTTCGGAATACTTTATCGCATTGTCAAACAGATTGCTGATGATATTGTTTAGATGAACATTATCAGCATATATAGTCATGTCTTCCGGGGTTATGTGAACATTGAACACAACTTTCTTATTGGCTTTGAGCTGATGTAAATCAACCATTTGATCAATCACGGTTTTCACTTCGATATAATCTGCATTAATAGTAATGGATTTGCGTCTTTCCATGCTCATCGACAATATCTGTTCAACCAGACCACTTAAATGTGAGAGTTGGTCAATACACACCTGGAGATATTTTTTCCTTTTTTCTCGATTATCCCCTTGCCGGAAATTCAACAAGGTATCTGCAGCAGAGTAGGCAACCGCTATTGGTGTTTTCAACTCATGAGTCATATTATTAGTAAAGTCGTCCTTCATTTCCTCCAGTGTTTTTTGTTGCATTACAGTCCTGATAAGGTACCAAAATGCGATACCCAACAAAATGATTATAAGAAAAGTAGAAATCAAGATACCTGACATTTGTTTAAAAACGATACTTGTTAATGAAGCCATGTGTACTTTATAGGCATGGTTGTTTTCTTGATTATAAGTGTATAGTAATGAATAATTGTCAATCGATCCGCCGAAAGATTCTTCACGTGAAGTCCGCAAAACGGTTCCTGTTTCTTTGTCTATTATTTCCGTGTAATACACATCCGAATGAATGCCTTTATTTTTTAACTCGATGATTAGTAAACTATCTAGTTTTTGCAAATCGACAGGTAATACAACATCAATATTTTGGTGTATGATTGACCTGATCTCATTTAAGAGCTGACTGAAAGTAGCAAGGTTAAGGTCAAGCGTCTCCGAACGAACCTTAGTTGCCGTATCATTATTGTTAATCATGGAACGGGTTGTTGTTTGAAGAGTACTGGTTTCTGATGTGGAATCGGAGCTGAAAGATTTATCAATCATAATGGAATGAACACCATTCGGGTATCGGGAGAGGATATCCATGCGAATTTGTATCTCCTTGTTGTCGGCTTCTTCTATACATGAAGAAATTACCCGCTCTGTGTCTGCCTCTATAGAATGAAACAATCCCCTTAAGTAGAATATATTGAACACAAAGAGCACAGATATGCTAACGATAATTACCATTATTACATTTTTAAATCTCTGCATATACATAATATTATAAATAGACAAAGGCAAAGATACAGTTTTTGTTATATATAGTTTCGTGCGATAAGACTAAATAAGATTATATAAGTATCTGATAATTAAACTATGTATAGATTTTGCTCATCTTTGTAAAAAATATACAGATATGAAGAGAATTATACTTTGTTTATTATCGCTTATATTGACGTTTAGCGCTAATGCGCAAATTATCAAGGGAAGAGTTGTCAACGGGGATAAGTTACCCATTGATAACGCAACAGTTGTCATGCAGACTCCTGATTCGACTTACGTCAATTCTGCCATTACCGATTCTTTAGGTGTTTTTAATATCACTTCGGATTTAACTTCATACAGGCTGATAGTTCAACATTTGATTTACGAGACATATGAAAACCTTTATACAGACCAGAATGAAATAATCATTCAGCTGGCTGAGAAAGACAACGTACTCGAAGAGATTGTCGTTAAAGGAGAACGCCCTATAGTCAAACTCGTTGATGGTAAGATTACGTATGATATGCCTCGCTTATTGCAGGGGAAAGTGGTAAGCAATACCTATGAATCCTTGCTTCAATTGCCTGGTGTCAGGGAACAAAACGGGGGTTTGGCTCTGGCCGGCTCGACGGGGGTAACTATTTTAGTTAACGGACAAATGACTTCCATGCCGACCGCTAATCTGATAGCCGCATTGAAAATGCTACCATACGATCAGGTTCAATCGGCTGAAATCATGTACAGTACTCCTCCGCAATACCATATACGCGGGGCTGCCATTAACATAATCCTGAAAGGAGGTGGTTCAAATGAAGGTTTACTGGGACAGGTAAATACCGCGTACACACAAAAACATTATGCTAACTACACGGCAGGAATGTCTTTACAGTTTTCAACTTCAAAGCTGACGGCAGACCTCAACTATTCCTACAATCTAAACCATACAAAAAACGGTGTAGATATATACTCACATCATTTGTATAATGGAGTAGTTAACGAGATCGAGCAATTTAACAGAGGAGACCGTAAAGCGAACGAGCACAATCTCCGCTTTGGGGTGGATTATAAGTTATCAGACAAAGATAAACTCGGTCTTACTTATACCTCACAAATCATTGGCGGATTAAACAACAACGAAAACTCGAACGGCACTTTCTCCGAGTCAACCAACCATAAGCAAGAAGATAAGCCCATACAAATGCATAATATTCTTCTGAACTATTCGTCCGGATTCGGGTTAAAAACCGGCATTGAATATACCAGTTACAGAGACCGTACTTCCCAACATTTCATAGAAAACAAAGAGAATAAAGAGAATGATTTTATAGCAAACTCTAAGCAAAGCATCGATAGGTACAGGATATTTGCCGATCAAAGCCATTCTATTGGAACTTGGACGCTTAATTATGGTGCACAATATCAATATGCTACAGACCATAGCTCACAGAACTATCATTCTCAGATAGGACAAGACATGTCAGCTTCCAATATGGATAGTAAATTGAAAGAATATACCGGTAATTTTTATGCTGGCTTCGAGAAGACTATTGGAGATAAGCTGTCGTTATCAGCCTCATTGACAGGGGAATATTATAAACTTGCAGACTTTGATGAATGGGCTGTCTTTCCTGCATTGGAGGCGACCTATTCCATTTCCCCGTCCCATATGATGCAACTTTCATTCTCTTCTGATAAAGTTTATCCCGGCTATTGGGAATTGCATGGTGGAACCAGTTATTTGAACGGATATGCAGAACTCCAGGGAAACCCTTTGCTGAAACCTTACAGGGAATATTCCGGACAACTAAGTTACATCCTGAAAAGTAAATATATCTTGACCGCCTTCTATAACTATATGAAAGATTATTCCGACCAGTTACCTTACCAGGCGCCGGATAGATTGGTACTAATTTATCAATCCCTGAATTTTGATTATAAACAGGTGACGGGACTGAACTTGATCGTTCCGTTTAATATTGGTCGGGCTCTGGACTCTCGTCTGACACTCAACGGTTTCTATGATAAAGTCAAAAGTTCTCATTTCCATGACATCTCATTCGACAAAGATAATCTTGTCTTTTATTCACGGCTGGACAATACTATTAATATTTCATCCAAACCAAATATAAAACTGGAAATTGCCGGAGCATACATAACAAATAATATTCAAGGGCCGGCGGAGTTATCCAATCTCTGGAATGTGGATGCCGGTGTCAAATGGTCTTTCTGGCACGACATGGCCGAACTTAGAGTAAAGGGTACAGATATCTTTAATAGCTGGACACCGGATATGACGATGAAATATAATACTCAAAATCTGAGAATGAATATAATACCTGATTCACGGGCTATTTCCGTTTCATTTACTCTCCGGCTTGGTGATTTCAAACCATCTGACAAAAAAATAGATGTATCCAGGTTTGGAACCAAATAAACAGGCTAACGCCCCTGTTTCCTTATTTTGTAGCGACTTGCTGCCAAGTTGACACCACTTTTTTTGTCTGGCTTAATATGCTATCAATAATATTGAGTTTTAAGCCCATGCCACTTTGATTTACACTGCAGATATAGTAAAAAATGGAATAGATAATACTTTTTATTCGAATTAAGGGTTGAAATATAATAAATAAAGTTGTAAAAAGGGTTAATAAAAATTTATGAGCTTAAATACAACCTATTGAGGCACTGTTCAATTGGCTCATAGAGAAAACAGATATTCAAAGAGCGTCTAAAGTAGGGTCTACAAATGGATTGTTGGTACATATGTATGGAAAACTTGCTGTTGCGTATATTAATCCAATTTTTTAACCCTTAATTCGCATTACTTTCAAAAAAGGCCAAAAATAAACCCTTCCCGTGCCGGATTAGGTTCATAACGAAGAAGATTGCTCCAATCCAGGACATAGAAGTAACTGGTAACTTCGCTTTTATGTTATTCAGATCGTACCCTCTTTTACCTTGTCCAAATTTCCCTTCAATCTGATTGCGCTCTGCACTCTCTTTTCTCTGTTTTCGTTTTGTGGCAACTGAGATATTTTCTCTCTTCGGCTTCCTCCCTAAAGGGTCTCCAGTGTGCCGTATCCCGCGTTCCTTTAACCAGTTTCGATTTGAACGGCTTAGATATATTTTGTCAACTTGCAGTAATTCAGGATAATGTCCGTGTAACATTTTGTAACTCTCAACCTGTTGTATTAAATCACACCCTTCATGGTAAGCTTCCCATTTTGAAGGCTTACATTGATTTTTGCACAAAATTCAACCGAGGCTTTTGCCTTTCCCCGGACAATAGGGCGAATATGTGGTTGATGAATACTCACTATACGATTGTCACAGCTTTGCGACTACCAGTAAAGATGGATCAAATACCGGAGATTCTGTAAAACCCTTTAGACCCAGAAAGAACTGCAAGTATGGATTCTCCTGAATCATTTCTATAACGCCTCTGTCATCTAATCTCAGATAGTGCTTAATAATAACCACTCCCAGTACTATGCGTGCATCAACACTTGGAGCTCCCTGATCGGCACTCATCTTTGAATAGTACTGCTCTGCAAATAGATCCCAGGGAACTAATGGACAAAGCTTTACCCAGCGATTGTCGGGGCTTAAATGACATTCAAACGGCATCTTGAATTCTGAAATACTCATTTGAGAATAGATTTACAAAGCATTTAGACATAGAATATAATCCTTGGATAATATCTCTGAGCATCCTTTTGCGATATTCAGAATCATATCTCTTCCCCTTTTTTGAGGTATGCGAATGCTCTCACCAACTATAAGCATATCTTCGATGGTCGGGTTTCCGTGATTGTTGACAGAAGTAGCGTGTTCTCCGTTATATCCGTTGCCGCATCGGGTTAAATCGTAGGCTGGAGCTAACGACCAGACTCCCTCTTTACAAATGAAACTGAAGTTTTTGGCATGGTCATCCTTATTCTCGGTTAATATATTGAAAGCCATACGACGAAACATTTCATCTACCTGTTTGGGGTCTTGTGTAAGGTAACCTGTCAAGTGAAGCAATGTTTTATACTCCAATTTTGGTTGCATGATAGATTCATTGAGTAGTGCTCCTGCTGTGGCGATATGTAGTCTGACACCGTTTTCGATATCAAAGCGTTTGGTGGCAAAGTACTTTCCGTCCATTAGTTTGAAATCGGGTACAGTAATGCCGCATTGGCGGGCGATCTCATTGTAGTGATATTCCATCGTTCCCATATCTTTTGGGTCATATGTGTGCCTGAACTTTACCAACCAAGAACCATCAGTGTCGTGTAGTAAACACTTCGGGCGACATCCTCCAGAGTTACCACTGTTGAAATATAAAACATCCTCATCTTTATCTGACTTTTCGGATAGTACATCTAAAGCCATTTGCTGGAGATTATCCAACTCTGGAAGAGCTTTCTCTTCACCAACATAAGTTTTGGGAATATAGCATAGAGCACCCATTCCAGATGTTCCGACAATGCTTAATCGCTGCAAAGGAGTTAGTTCGCTGTCGTTCACTCCTTGCTTTTTTAATAAACGATTAAGCAGGTAACGTCCGTAACCATCGGGTAGGCTGTCCTCAAAAATTCCAAAGTTTCCCCAGAATGGTTATGGTTTGGCTATAAACAAGCCAGGTTTCAAGGGTAGCTCAAGTGGAGATATGGAAAAACCATTCGCTAACCAATCTTTGTCATACTGGAATGCGCATAGACGATTGTCTGGTGTCATACTGATTGCCCCGACAGTACGATTGTGATAGGTTACTATTATTTTATTTACTAATTTCATTGCGCCCCTTTTTTCTATTCTTGTTCTTATTAATAATCTCGAGTTCTTCCATCGTATTGTAGAGTGGCTCGGAAAGCAGTTCTTTTATTGCTTTGGAGTAGCCTAATGCTTTTGCCAATGCCACATAGGATGCCAAAGATATGGTGTGCTTCTGTTCAAATTTAGCAATAGTGGGAGTAGGAACTCCACTAAGTGCCATGAGAGCCTCCCTTGAAAGTCCCTTTTCAAGCCTACGCTTTTGCAAATTATCCGCAAGAATAGCTAATAATTCACTTGGTGTATCAATATCAAAATTATAAATTAATTGCATATTATTGTATCTTATTAAAGGGTTAAGTGGTAATATTGAATATTGTTGTATCTAATACAAAGATAATATTTCTTTGTCAATAAACAAAATCTGTCTGTTTCTTATTTCAAAGATATTTTGTTTGCACTTTCTCGTTTCTTTGCATTCACTAATTCCGCATAAATCTGCGTGGTTGTGGAATTCACTGTTACCGGACAAGGTAAGGCATATGTATCGGATATCACTTATATTCCCACAACCGAAGGATTTCTATATCTTACAAGTGTGATAGATCTTTTTGACAGGAAGGCTATCGGGTGGTCAATGAGTAACGGGCTTAG
>JBAYMP010000076.1:0-6351 GCA_041663505.1 Bacteroidales bacterium
AACCATTCCAGTCCATATTCAGATGCCATCCGAAAAAGAGGTTATCCCATCCATCCGGAGTCAATGCTGCTATCTGTTCTCCGGTTATCGATGTATAGGCTATATATCCTACAATCAGACAGGCTATTGTCATTATTGAAAATTGAAACACGTCGGCTGCCACTACACTGAACATACCGCCCTTTAAGGTGTACAATGTTGTTACTCCAATGATTAGCAAAGCATAAGACTGAGCAGAAGTAAGAGTCATAAAACCTAAGTCGCAGGTTAAATCCCACGGAAGTACCTTAATGGCAAATTTTCCGATCCCTTCGAAAAAATAGGCCATAAAACCTATAACACTGATTATGGCAAAACAGATAACAATAATATGTGAAAACTTTCCTCCCCTTCCGCTGAACCTTGTAAGGATCCATTCTGCACCAGTCATAACGTTTGACCGGCGCATCCAGATTGCCAGAAAGACCATAACAAATACCTGATTCCATACGGGCCACAACCATGGCAGCCAAGCACTTTTAAGTCCATATACAAAAAGTATGGTAACAGTCCACATGGTACCAGATATGTCGAACATCCCGGAGGCATTGGATAACCCCAGGTAGTACCATTTTATTTTCTTGCCGCCAAGAAAGTATGAATCTATGTTTTTAGAAGCTCTTTTAGACAAGTAAAAGCCTATGGCCAAAATTGTCAGGATATAGCAACAAATTACCGAAATGTCAATCCACGAAAGGCTCATATGTGTTTAAGTTTATTTCACAAAAATAATAATTTTTTTTATTGAACCAAAAATAGCAGTAAAATTTAGAAATTAAAGATGCGTTATTTAAAAAATTTAAAAACTACTATTACAAACTGTCAATTACAAGATAAGCAATAAAATATATAAAACGGTATAAATATAAAGAGTGTATAAAGTAGGTATAAAGAGATATTTCATTAAAAACAATAACAAAAATATTTAATATTAATTGCATATATAAAAAAATTATTTATTATGTTTGTATTGGTTAAAAATTGATTTTTATTTAAAAACTAAATTATGAAACGCCTTCTACTCTTAATTGCACTATTTGCTTTTACCCTCATCAACGGACAGGAGAAACCCAAATATATATGGTTTGACTGCGAAGCCAACTATGAAATTCTGGGTAGTGAAGATTCAATTGACTTCTATCTGAATAAGGTAAAAAGCATTGGAATTACACACGTAGTTGTCGATGTAAAATCAATAATGGGAGAGGTCCTTTACAAAAGCAAGATTGCGCCTTTTATGGGGGAATGGGAAGGAGCGTACAGAAGTGAAAATTTTGATATGCTCGGAATTATGATTGAAAAGGGGCACAAGATGGGGCTTAAAGTATTTGCATCTTTAAATGTGTTTGCAGGTGGACACAACTTCTTCAACAGAGGGATAATATATAAGCAACATCCTGAATGGCAGTCTCAGGTCTACTGGCAAGGGAAGATAATGCCTATTAGTGAGATGAAATGGAATTACAACGGAATGCTCAATCCCGCCAATCCAAAGGTGCGCAAATACGAACTGGAGGTACTAAAAGAGTTTGCAATGAATTATAAGAAACTCGATGGTATAATTCTGGACAGAATGCGTTTCGATAATATAACCTCCGATTTCAGTCCACAGTCAAAAGAGCAATTCGAAAGTTACTCTGGCATTAAACTGGAAAAATATCCAGAAGATATTCTCTATTGGCAAAATGTAAATGATAAAATGGAGTGGAAACCGGGGAAACATTTTAATAAATGGATAGAATGGCGCGCTATGATAATTAAGTCATTTGTATCAGACGTCCATAAAGAATTGAAAAAGATCAATAGGAGACTGATAATTGGTGATTATACAGGGGCCTGGTATCCAACATATTATCAACTGGGTGTGAATTGGGCAAGCGAGAAATATGATCCTTCCAAGGAGTTTACCTGGGCGACCCCTCAGTACAGGAACTCGGGTTATGCAGAGTTGCTCGATGTTTATATGACAGGGCTATATTACACCAATATTACCAAAGAGGATGTAGACAGGTCCACCGGAATGGTCGGAAAGAGGAGAGAAGCGGCGATGGACAATAGTCGTAGTTATTGGTATTCAGTAGAGGGAGGGGCAGAGCTGGCAAAAGAGATTACATGCGGAGTGGTTCCTGTAATAGGTTCAATTTTGGTAACACAGTATGAGGGAGATGAGAAACAGTTCAAAAGAGCTGTTTCTCAAGTGTTGCAGAGTTCAGAGGGGGTAATGATTTTTGATATTTCACATATTATTAAAAATAACTGGTGGAACCAGCTTGAAGAAGTTCTCAGATAAGCACAATGGGATCTACAATATCAATTGTAAACTAATTAACTATAAACTAAATTATTAATCTAAAGGTATTCTATGAAAAATGTATATTTAATTTTCAAGAATTTCCGAATAATGAGGGCTATGCTGCTCTCATTGTTCTTGCTTGTTATCTGCGCATCCGGAGTGTATGCACAGGTAGGCATTAGGGGAACGGTTTCAGACCCTAAGGGAGATCCGATAGCGGGTGCTATAGTAGTTGTCAAAGGTACCAAGACCTACGCTACATCAAATCTTGACGGGGAATATAAAATTACTGCAAAGGAGGGAGATGTATTGGAATTCTCTTTTTTGGGAATGATCACTCAGCAAATTCCTGTTACAAATCAGGCAATAATTAATGTGGCCATGAAAGAAAATGCCTCAATACTTGACGATATAATTGTTGTCGGGTATGGTACTCAACAAAAGTCAAGCTTGACAGGTTCTATATCTCAGATAAAGGGATCGGAACTATTAAAAACTCCGGCCACAAATATCTCAAGTGTACTCGGTGGACGTGTTGCCGGTGTCACTTCTGTTCAGGAGTCGGGACAACCAGGAGCCGATAATGCAGGCTTGAGAATCCGTGGTTCAAGGGCAGGAGTAACCTATATTGTGGACGGTATGCCTCGTTCAATTAATGAAATTGACCCTAGTGACATTGAGTCTGTTTCTGTCCTTAAGGATGCTTCGTCTTCTGCAGTGTACGGCCTTCAGAGTGCCGGGGGGGTCATCATCATAACTACCAGAAAGGGTAAAGTTGGTGAAACCTCAATTTCCTACAAAGGTTCATACGGTATATCTGTAAATGCCAATTATCCTGCTTTTCTGGATGGTCCCGGGTATGCTTACTGGTATAACAAGGCAAGTGAACTGGATGGCAATCAGCCAATTTTTACTCAGACTCAGGTAGCTAAGATGACTAATAATGACCCGAATGATGGTTGGGGTAATACGGACTGGATAGATGAAACCTTTAAAACCGGGATCAACAAACAACATAACCTGACGGTTGATGGAGGTAATGACCGCGTTAAGTATTTTGTCTCTTTAGGCTATATGGGACAAGAAGGTAATGTGAAAAACTTCGACTATACAAGATATAACCTGCGTAGTAACATTGATACAAAAATTGCAAAGAATCTTACAATGGTAGTTGGAATTGCAGGTAGTATTGGCGACACAAGAACACCAGGTTATGGCGCCGGTGGCACTTCGGGAACTGGAATCTCAGCATCTTCTGCTCCATGGCTAAGTATTGCAGAACAAGCGGCTTTTGCTCACCCATATCTTCCTATGGAAATAAACGGAGTACCCGTAGCGAGCAGAAATGCTTACAATAACGCAATCAACCCAATAGCTGCAGCACGACTTTCCGGAAATCACAAATCTGTAACTACTGCCATTCAGACAAATGTAAGTTTGAAATGGGACCTGCCTTGGATTAAAGGTTTAAATCTGAAGTTTACAGGAGCATATGACCACTCGGGTACAGTTGCTAAAAACTTCAGCACACCATACAATGTCTTATTAGAGACAGTTCCTAACTCAACAACTTCGGAAATTACCTATGACCTTACAACAGATGCCCGCAATCAGGTAGATAGAACATTGGGTGAAGGGTATTCTCAGTGGAGGAGGCTGGTTTCACAATCGAGTATCAACTATGCAAACATGTTTGGTAAGAACAATATAGATGCGATGTTCCTTATGGAGACCAGAGATTTTAAGAGCAACGGTTTTGCAGCATATGGCAAAGGTTTCTATTTCGCAGAGCTTCCTGAGTTGGATATGGCTCGTGTTCCTGCCGATAATCCGATAAGCGGGTCAAGTGATGCAAACAGGAGTGTGGGATTTGTCGGTCGTATAAAATATGATTACGACAACAGATATCTTGCGGAATTTACCGGACGTTACGATGGCTCGTATAAATTCTCCGGCAACGTTGGTGGAAAACGCTGGGGCTTTTTCCCATCACTCTCGTTGGGATGGCGCATCTCAAACGAAGATTTTTTCCGGAATGCTGTAAATTTTGTAGACAATCTTAAAATCAGGGCTTCAATTGGTATTTTGGGTTCCGACCCTGTATCTCCTTATGCTTTCCTAAGTACCATGAATTTCATAGGGTCAGGCGGAAACCCTACTCCTCAGGTAGTTCTGAACGGTCAGCCGCAAAATGCATTGATGACAACAGCAGTGGCAAACCCTAATCTTACCTGGGAACGTATGATTGCCTACGATATCGGTTTTGACGCATCGCTGTGGAGTGGAAAACTTGGAATTGAGTTTGATGCTTTCTATAACTATACATATGATATTTTGGGAGCTCAATCAAGTATGCCAGGTTCGATGGGAGGTTACTACACCACGTATGTTAACAACAACAGTGTAGATTCTAAAGGTATAGATCTGATGTTGAGTCACGAAAATCATTTTGGAAACTTCTATTACGGAGCTAAGCTTAATCTCAGTTGGGCAAAAACCAGATACATCGAATATCAGGATAGCCCTAATACCCCGGACTATGCAAAATACACCGGAAAATCTCCTTTGGTAATGGCCGGGCTCGTTGCTGACGGACTGTTCCAAAGTGAAGAAGAGATAGATAACTCTCCATTCATCGAGGGGGCAAGACCTCGTCCCGGTGACATTAAGTACAAAGATCTTAATGGTGACGGTGTTATCTCTTATTCTCAGGACCGTGCTCTGGTTGGTAAGCCAAACAGGCCTGAATTAACTGCCGGTCTGGATTTGCATGGTGCGTGGAAAGGACTGGACTTCTCAATGTTGTTTACAGCAGGTGTAATTTGTGAAATTTCACTCACCGGTACCTACTATAATTACAACGACGATAATACAATCTTTACAAAACCATTTAAAGCAGGTGCAAATGCCCCTGTATACCTTGTAGAACAAGCATGGAGACCAGATAACACAGATGCTTCTTTCCCAAGATTATCTATAAATGCTCCGAATACAAATAATGCTTATGCCTCAACATTCTGGTTCAGAGATGGTAAATACCTTCGCATGAAATCTGCTCAGATAGGGTACACTTTACCAAAAAAATTGACAAACAGAGTGAGTTGTGAAAATCTAAGGCTTTTTGTTGAAGGGTCCAATCTGTTTACACTTAGTGGATTACCCGATGGTATTGATCCTGAGAGACCAGGTGTGACAAATGGTTACTATCCTCAACAAAGGACATTTATGGGTGGACTAACAATTACTTTTTAACAACTGGATAATATGAAAACAAAAATATTAATACTTACTTTATTTGTCAGTATGTTTGGGTTATCGGGGTGTAACAAATATCTGGACCTTACACCAACCGATAAGCTTTCTGATAAAGTAGTCTGGCAGAATGAAGCTTCTGTCGAGCTCTATGTGAATGGGTTTTATCCATATATATCTTCTTATGGCAGTTTTGGATCGGGCGATTCTCAGGTAGGATTAACCGAGGGACTTACAGAAACTTTGAAATATGGTTCTATGACTCCTGGCACACATGTTGGTTTCGCTAATATCCTTGCTTATGCCGAGGGTGGTATGTCTGCTCCCACGGCAGCCTGGAATCTTGGTATGTGGGACGATCTTTACACCAGGATCCGCAGAGTAAATGAGTTCATATACGGACTTAAGAAATTTGGTACAGGACTGGATGAGGCTACAAAATTACGCTTCGAGGCAGAGGCCCGTTTCTTCAGGGGATTTTTATATTTCCAGCTTATAAAGAGAAGCGGAGATGTAATTTTATATGACGAAGAGATGCTTTCTATAACAAAAGATAAAAATGTCAGTCCCGAGGCTGAGGGTTGGAACATGGTAGAGGCAGACCTGGACTTTGCTGCACACAACCTGCCTCGTGCGTGGGCAACAGCAAACAGAGGAAGAGTTACTAAGGGAGCTGCATTTGCAATGCAATCAAGGGCAATGCTGTATGCAAAAAAATGGGCAGTGGCAAAAGATGCCGCAGATTCAGTAATTGCACTTAATATCTA
>JBAYMP010000077.1:0-6330 GCA_041663505.1 Bacteroidales bacterium
ACATAATATGAAAAATTAAAAAGAATCCCGCGTATTACAGGACTCTTTGTTACAAAGATAATAAATAATCTTAAATAATCAAACTAATATAGCAATTCTATCTTAATTTAATCCCATTGGCCGGAAGATAAATTAATGAATTTGTTCTGTCCTTCCGGAGTTGAGTTTTGAGATCTTCCAGCGATTCAAAACGTTTTTCGTCCCGCATTTTGCAAACGAACTCAATTTTTATGGACAAGCCGTAAATATCCTCGTCAAAATCCAATAAGTGGGTCTCGATGGATCTTTCGTTTCCTTGCGCAATGGTTGGTCGTGTTCCTATATTGGTGATCCCTCTGTAGATTCTGTTGTGGTACTCAACCCATACCGAATAGACTCCGTTTCCGGGCACAAGCTTGAGTGGCTCGTAAAGTCGTATGTTTGCTGTAGGGAACCCGAGGGTTCTTCCAATTCTCAAACCCTCCACAACTACACCTTCCAGTCCGTATCTGTAACCCAGAAGTGAATTTGCCTCTTCTATATCACCTTGGAGCAAATACTCCCTTATCTTTGTAGAACTTATAACTATTCCATTATTACCGCCGGAGACTTCACTTATTCTTACCGGATCGATACCCATTTCCCGGGCAATTTCGAACATTTCCTCCTGTGACTGGTTCAAATCGCACCCTATCCTGTGGTCATACCCCACAACTAATGTTGTGACTCCGCATCTCTCTACAAGATATTTTTTAAAAAACTCTCTTGTTGTCTGATTTGCAAACTCTTTGTCAAAAGGTAAAACAATAACTTCATCGATTCCATAATTGTGCAACAGAGCTTTCTTCTCCTCAAGTGACGTCAGCAATCTGAATTTTGCTGCATCTTGTTGAAGAACGGCTCTCGGGTGTGGCCAAAATGTAAAAACTGCCGACTTACAACCCTGTTCTTTCGCAATAGAACAAACACTATTAATGACAGACAGATGTCCTTTATGGACTCCATCAAAAAAACCTGTACTTCCTACAACCATTTTACTAAATCAAAGTCTTGTCTGTGTGGCAATTTCGGATTTTTTGCATATACCCTGCTAGCAAAACTGTATACACCCGCACTCTCCGGAAGCATTGAACATCTGTATTTTGCCACTCCGTTTGAGTAAGATACAAATTCATATTCGTACTTATTCTGAATTACCATTCTGTTATTATCGTCCTGTTCCGCAAATACCATCTCCACTCCGATATCTTCCGGTTTCAGATCTCCTATCACTATTTCAACCTCTGCAATGTAATCATTCCCCCGGGAAATTTCCGATTTTGAATCATCGGGCTTAATGTAACTCTTAACCTCGAGGAGCGGCCACTCTCTGCGTACTCTTTTTTTCCAGAAAGCCAATTCTCTGGCCAAAGCAAAATCATCTTCAACAATAGTTTTATTTCTTACAGCCAACGGTGTGTAAAATTTTTCCTGATAATCTGTAATCATTCTGTTAGTAGTAAAGTTGGCGGCAACTTTTGCAATTGTATTCTTGATAATCTCTATCCACTCTTCAGGCAATTTGCTCTTGGCGTTCACATTATAAAAGAGAGGTGCAATTTCGTTTTCAAGCATATTGTATATTGTGGCAGCATCCAGCTCGTCCTGGAAATTTTGGTCGTCGTAGGTTTTTTCGAGCGGAAGAGCCCAGCCTGCACCCTCCCTGTAACCCTCAACCCACCATCCGTCAAGTACGGAGAAGTGCATTACCCCGTTCATAACAGCTTTTTCTCCGCTTGTTCCGGATGCTTCGAGCGGTCTGGTTGGAGTATTCATCCATACATCAACACCTTGTACAAGCATTTTTGCAACAGCCATGTCGTAGTCGGGGATGAAAAGTATTTTACCAATAAACTTTGGGATGAGGGATATTTCAATAATTCTTTTTATAAGATCCTGTCCGGCTTTGTCTGCCGGATGCGCTTTTCCTGCGAACAGAAATTGAACAGGCTGGTTTGGATTATTCACAATTCTGTCCAATCTGTCCAGATCTTTAAACAATAGATGTGCCCTTTTGTAGGTGGCAAACCTTCGTGCAAATCCAATGGTAAGTACATCGTCGCGAAGCGCCTCCTTTATGGCAACAATATCGTGAGGTGCATATTGCGATGTGGTTGCCCTCTCAGATAAAGAGTGCTTTACAAATTTAATAAGTCTCGCTCTGAGTTTGTTTCTGACTGCCCAGATTTTGTCATCATCCACCTTATAGATTCCCTCAAAACAGGATTTATCGTAATTGTGCGTTGCAAAATCGGCCCCAAATGCATCTGATTGTATCTCTTTCCACTCAGGAGCTGTCCATGTGGAATAGTGAACTCCGTTTGTAACATAGCTTACATGCAGTTCTTCCGGAAGATAACCGGGCCACAAAGGTGAAAGAATCTCCTGGCTAACCTTGCCGTGCAGCCAGCTCACTCCATTAATCTCCTGAGAAAGGTTTGCTGCAAGATTGCTCATAGAAAATTTCTCGTTTGGATTTTTGGGATCTATCTTGCCAAGAGCCATCATAACTTCCCAATTGATTTTTAATCTTGCAGGATAATGTGAAATATAGCTTCTCAGAAGATCTTCCGTGAATGCATCGTGACCAGCCGGTACTGGTGTATGGGTGGTAAAAAGTGAGGACGACCTTACAACTTCCAGCGCCTCAATAAAAGAGAGATTTTCTTCCTGTACATACTCTCTGAGTCTTTCCAGACCGGTAAATGCTGCGTGACCCTCGTTACAGTGGTATATATCTACCTCCTTTTTAAGTACTCTCAAAGCTCGTATCCCTCCTGTTCCAAGGAGAAGCTCCTGTTTCAGACGGTTTTCCCAGTCCCCTCCATAAAGATGGTGTGTTACAGACCTGTCTTCCGGCAAGTTTTCCTCAAAATCCGTATCCATAAGTATGAGCTCTGTCCTCCCTACATCCACTCTCCATAGGCGGGCATAGAGGTTTCTTCCCGGAAGTGCAATGCTTATGGTTGTCCAGTTGCCATTGTCGTCTCTTACCGGAGTGGCAGGAATTTTCATAAAGTCCTGGGCCTCGTAATGAGCAATCTGGTCTCCCTGAGAGGATAGTTGTTGTGTGAAATATCCGTACCTGTAAAGAAGTCTAATAACAGTCATAGGTACCATCTTGTCACTCGACTCCTTAAGATAGTCTCCGGCCAAAATTCCAAGTCCTCCGGAGTAAATCTTAAGAGATCTGTCCAAACCGTATTCCATGCTGAAGTAAGCAATCTTAGGCCCGGTCATATGGTGTTTTTCGGCCATGTATTTTCCGAAATGGCTAAAGAGGGCATCCATTTTTTTAAGGAACTTATCGTCTTTTTCAAGCTCCTGGTAGCGTTTTACAGAAATTCTGTCCAGCATTAGAATAGGATTTCCCATACTTGCTTTCCAGAGCTCTTCATCAATCATCTTAAAGAGGTCTATTGCCTCCTGGTTCCAGCTCCACCATAGATTCTTAGAAATTATGTCCAAGGCTTTCAGTCTATCCGGAATTTGCTTGTTTATCAATATTCTTGTCCAGCTTGGTCTGCTGGCAACTTCTATTTTAAAGCTTCCGTGATCCTTGTCGTCTACAATGACCGGAAATGCACCTATGGTGTTAATCAACTTCTCAATTGCAAGAGAATAAGCTCTTTTGTAATATATTATCTGATTTTCCCATAGCGCAATGGAGGATACCTCTTTTGCATTAATCCGGTAAGCAGCCATTTCACCAGGGGTCAATTTAGATATTTCGAGCATTTTTGCCTCCACCTCTTCGACAATCTTGTCGAAACCATCATCTCCTCTTTCAATAATATCTATACCCGGATGTGATTTGAAATAATGGTCGCTTACCCATAGCCCGAAACCTGCCAGGGTTGTAGTAATTGTAGGTACCCTAAAGGCAAGGCTTTCCAGAGGGGTATAGCCCCATGGTTCGTAGTAGGATGGAAAGACAGTGAGGTTCAGACCAATCAGGAGCTGATAGTAGGTGAGATTGAAAATACCGTCATTTCCATTTAAATAGGATGGAACGAACAGCACTTTTACCTTGTCGCTGCTCTTGTTGAAAAGGTGAAGCTCCTTTATTCTCTTCATAACCGGGTCCCACTCCGGTTCGTTAAGCATATGGGTGCAATTTGTGGTATACCCTGAATTATTGTGCAGTTTGTTCAACAGCTCTTTATTGGGGCCATTATGGCCAGCAGGTACAAAAAGATATGCGACAACCTCTTTAGATAGATCAGGATTGTTGTTTAACCGTCCCAATGAATCCAGAAAAATATCTATACCCTTATTCTTGTACTCATATCTTCCGCTAATTCCTACTATAATGGCATCATCCGATACTTTTACTCCAGTCATAACAGAGGCAATATTCAACAGCTTTGCCCTGGCATCTTCATAACACTTCGGATAATCCTCTTCCTTTGGTGTAATGCTGTTTTCAAATCCATTAGGGGTAACTATATCTACATCTCTCCCGAGAAAATAGCTACACTCTTTGGCTGTAATATCGCTGACTGTCGTGAATACATCCGCCTGAAGAGCAGCAATTTTTTCAAGCGAGTGTTTCGCCATTACATTAAGCTCTTTGGCTTTCTCCTCTGTATTGTAGTGCCTCATTGAGTCGTACAGAGGGAGGTTATTGCCCGATATGGAGCGGCCGATAACTGTTGCATGTGTCGTAAATACTGTTGCAACAGGAAGATTTACAGATTTCAGGTAAAGGATACCTGCTCCGGTCATCCATTCGTGAAACTGAGCAACGGCTTTGTGATGAGGAGAGAGGTTAAAACGGACATAACTCTCTATAACCTTACCGGTGGCATAACCGAAAAGTGCCGACTCCACATAATCCCACTGTCCGCTTAATGAATCAAGCTTAAATTTCTTCCAGAACTCAGTTAAAATTTCGTCCTTTTTTGTGATATAGGAGCTGAAATCGACCAGAATTGCAATCGGAGTACCGGCAACATTCCATCTTCCGACGTGAATTCTCAGTCCCTCTTCTGCTGCTTGAACCCTCCAGGATCTAAGTAAGTTCGGATCTTCAATGAATTCCGGGTTCTGTTCGGTGTCTCTCCAGACATCCGGCCCGATTAGTATATGGTTGTTTTTGAACTCTTTTGCTAAATTTAAAGCTTTAGTAGCTATAACTGTATGGATTCCGCCTACCTTATTACACACCTCCCAGCTTACCTCAAAAAGGTAATCAGGGGAGAGCATTGTTTTCTCTGACATTTTATTGTTGTTATTTTTTAGATTTTTCTGATTTTTCTACAATTTTTGTTCCAGTTTCATTACCGACTTCCTTAGGTGTTTTCTCTACCCTTATCAGAAAATCACTTACTACATTCATATAGTTAATAAATGCTTCGTAAGGGGTATCGTAGGGGTTAAAGTAATTATGTACTGCTCCATCTGAAAAAAACTTAGTACACATATAGTAGAAATGATCGCTCTCCTGCAGCTTTCTGAAGTCCGATAAAAGTGATGGGTTATTTGATGTTACTACCTTTTGTTCAGCAGAATATATCTTATTAAAGGCTTCATTCTGAAGTTCATTGCCCAACCATGCCGATGTATCCCGCTCTTCATCTGCCCAGGAGATTGCAAATGGAACATTTAGTGGGGCAACAGGCTGATGCTTGCTGCAAACTTCAGAAGGGGTGCAGAACTCAAAATTGGTCTGGGAGAGGATCGCCCCCGGAAGATGTTTCAAAAACTGGAAAATACCCGATGAGGCCTGTTGATGTTCACCAAAAGTCTCATAATCCATAAAGAGATTGACCACCTCACCATTCTCAAGGGAATTGGAGAGCCAGGTCACATATTTATCCGATGTAAGCGGCCAGTTTGCCCACGATCTATCCGAGAAGCGAAAAGCAATGTCATCGCTCAGGTTGAAATTTTTCAATAACAACTTTAACCTCGGATTTATTGCATTTGTGTAGACATAGTTAGGACTTTTCCATCCGAGAATGTGCTTTGCCCCTTCGGTAACCATAGCAGTAAAGTTCATATCTGCCACCATTGCTCCTATCTTGTCAGAGTAGATCAGTTCTGTGTTTCTAAAGACTTTGGGCTTTTGTCCAAAGAGTTCCTCTATTGACTTTGAGTGTAACAACACCTGCTCTCCGAACTCTTTGGGAGAGATCAATGATGCAAGGCTGTGGGAGTATGTCTCCGCCAAAAATTCTACACATCCCGTTTTTGCCAACTCTTTGAAACCATCTATAACTTCCGGTGTGTACTTCGCAAACTGATCCAGCACAACACCGGAAATGGAATAAGCTATCTTAAAGGCCCCTTTATGCTGCTTTATGAGCT
>JBAYMP010000078.1:0-6304 GCA_041663505.1 Bacteroidales bacterium
CGGGATTAACTGAATTTGTTCAAAGTAATCCCGAAGGAATGGATTATATGATTTACGATAACGGTAAAAATGTCTCCGGTGGAGAAAAGAGTCGGATTGCAATTGCAAGGGCTTTATTAAATAAATCTGATATAATTATGCTCGATGAAGCATTTGCGAGTTTGGATCGCGATCGAGTAAAAGCTATCGAAGCGACACTTATGGATCTAGAAGGCGTAACGGTTATCAATGTTAGTCATGTTGTTATCGCTGAAAATAAGGGTTTATATGATGGGGTTGTGCTTGTGAAAAACAAATCTGCTTTAATGGTTACTCATTAAAAAATTTATAAATTTTCTTCAAGACTTAGGCAAGGCGTGAAAACGATCACGCCTTTTGTTTTGTTATCACACATCTAGTGAAACCGATATGCACATTAGTATTATGCATACTGATACCCATTTTATTTATAAAAAAAGATGCTATAATATTAAATATTAACTTGACATTGACGCAACGGAATCCTTTATAATTTCCATCTGGAGGCTAACAAATGCAAAAAATAGGCATCGTTGCCAAAAAAACAGGGTTGTCCCCGAGAACATTGCGTTTTTGGGAAGAGGCAAATATTTTAAAAAGTGTTCGCGCTGAAAATGGGTATCGGTATTATGATGAAGAAAATATCGCTCGAATAAATCAAATAATGATTCTTCGGTCCTTGGAGTTGCCACTATCGGAAATAGAGAAAATATTGGTATCAAGGGACTTAATTGTCACGATTTCCATTCTCAAACGACATCTTGAAAACATTCGGAAACAGGGAGGCTTGCTACTCAACCTATCCGTTGTTCTTGATCGTGTAATCGGAATTCTTTTGTCATCTCAAAAACAAGATATATTGTTTTCAACGATGGAACAATTCCAGCCACAATTATATAAAGACGATTCTATTTTAAATTCCGCCTCCAGAGATGGAGAAATAAAAATGGAAAAAAACAAAGGATTTCGCATTGTAAATTTACCAAAAATGATTGTCGCAGCTATTGCTTTTTCGGGAGAAAATCCAGAAGATGCTTGCTGGGAAGCAACAAAAAAATTGGTTGAACAGTACCAATTGAATCAAGAACCAGGATACCGAAACATCGGCTTTGGATATAATGACACTGACGGTAAATACGTTTATGAATTATGGGTAACTGTTCCCAAGAATTTTTTTGTCCCAGCTCCGTTTACCCAAAAACAATACTCGGGCGGGCTTCATGCGGCATTATCAACTTCACTGGCTGACATCATGGAAAGATGGAATGAATTACATGAACTTGTCATCGCAAGTGAAAAATATGAACCGGATTACACCGATACTCGGGGTGCACATTGTTTTGAGGAATGCTTAGATGAAGAAGGGTTCTTTCGTAAAGACGCTCCATTGTCCGAAAGGGAACTTGATCTTTTGCTGCCAATCAGACGGTTAAACGAAGATAGTGCTGTCAATGAAATTATCTATCTAGAAGAGCCAGAACCAGTCACAATTCCTAATCTTAAGATTTGCGGGACATATATAACTCAAAAAGCGAATGCCAAGCCATGGAACAAACGGGTTCCTTGGTATGCATTAGCCCAGTTGCTGTATAAAGTCGGCCCAGGAATGAACGAGTGTTTAGATCGTGGTTCTGACACAATGACGCTTGTCTTTGGTACTGCACAAGAAAAAAAACCTTTTTATTTGGAAATGAACGCAAAAGTGGAAAAAGTGTTTGCTTCTGTGTTGCTATTAAAATCGATGCCATTTCTTCCTGATGGGCTTATCGAGATGGATTTACCTAAACAGAGATTTATAAAATTTACTGCCAAAAGTGACCCAACAAGGAACCGTAAAAACGTATTATTAAAATATAATCATTTATATGAGTTGGCTCGTATTTATGCTCAAAATTGTATCTATGAACTAAAAGCAGAGTATTGTATCGAACGCGACTATCGGGCAGATGGTCGGATTGTCGATAGGATTGAATTATACATTCCAATTGTTGAATAAAGGCCAACCGACAAAGGATGTTCTTGCATTCACGGGTTTTATTTTTTCAGATAGGGTATACTTGCTGACGAAAGGAGAGATAGAATGGATTGGTTGGATCGCATGAACACGGTATTGGACTACATTGAAGATCATCTCACGGAAGCAATCGATTATGAACAAATGGCAAAAATGTCCCTTTGTTCTGGCAATTTATTCCAAAGAATGTTCTCTAATTTCACGGGTATGTCAATCTCTGAATACATCCGTCGCCGAAAACTGTCAAAAGCAGGAATGGACCTGGCATCTGGAGATACTCAAGTAATCGATATCGCGGGCCGCTATGGATATGATTCTCCTGATGCTTTTGCTTATGCTTTCAAGCGGCTGCACGGAATCACTCCTTCCCAAGCAAAGATCAAAGGGACAACGCTAACCAATTATCCGCGTCTCACCTTTACAATGAAGATTAAAGGAGAAGAAAAAATGAGATACAGAATCGTTGAAAGGCAAGAATTTAAGGTTGCAGGCAAAAGTATAAAAACCTCGCAAGAAGAAAACATGAAACAAAATTCGATTCCGAAGTTTTGGGATTTGTGCAAACACAACGGAACAATGTCCGCTTTATGTGCTGTAGGTTTGGAAAAACCCCTTTTGGGAGTTTGTTACGGCGATGCATCAGATGGATCATTTCTTTATATGGTTGGTGTGGAAGCAAAAATAATGCAAGCGGGTTTTGAGATGATTTCAATTCCACAAGCGACTTGGGCAGTATTTGAATCAAAAGGACCAATGCCTTTTGCAATCCAAAAAGTATGGAAAGAAATATTTCAAAATTTCTTACCCACAAGTAAGTATGATCACGCTCCAATGGCTGATTTCGAGTTATATCCTGAAGGCGACAATCAAAGTCAAGAATATCGTTGTGAAGTGTGGATTCCCGTAGTTCCAAAACGCTTATAAAGATAATATGCTTAATATATGACAAAAATTCCATCTTGAATGATGGAATTTTTATTATATTCACTATCTCGTGTCTACCTCCGATTGTTGTTTGATGATATAATTGATTCATATCATCTACTTACATGGGGAGGGCTATCATATGGATTGCCATACCATAATCAATAATGTTGTTTTTAACCTGTTAGGCGAAAACTATGAAATTGTAAAGCAATTCCAAGACTCACGATTGCACAAAAAATATAATGTTTTTTTAGTTAAATTTAACAACAAACACTATGTTGTCAAAAAATCAAATAGTCGCGAGACATTAATTGCTAATAAATATCTTGCTAATCATGATTTTAAAACTTTAAAGGTTCTTAATGAATATACCGATCAAGATGGAAATTGTTGGATTTTATACAATTATATCGATTTGAAAGATGCTAGACATAGGAATATTCATGTGATGCGACAATGTGGCAATGCAATCGCAGAAATTCATGCTTTTTATCTGAAAAAAAATACTAGTGAGGATTTAGACACCGAACGAACAGTTAGATATTATCGAAAAAAAAGCGAATCTCTGCAAAATTATCCGTTACTTTACGCTGCCGCAAGTATTGCTATCCAACGCGTTAATTCGGCTCCGATTACATTATGTCATGAAGATTTATTACCAATAAATATTCTTTGTGATGAAAATCAAGCAGTAATTATTGATTTTGAAGAAGCATATTTTTTGGCATATTTTCTTGATCCAGCTCGTTTTGTTACCCATTATGATTATAACAATACCCACTATATTTCCAAATCATCACAAGCAATATTTCTATCGACATATTATCAGTGCATCAAAAAAGTTTGCACTGATTTATCAAAGAAACAGTATTATTATGATTTAACATGTGGCCGCTTTTTGGAAGCAATGATCGTCTTCGTCAATATGACTGATGACACTAATAAGATTACTTATAATCTGTATTTAAATGATCTTAACCAATATGCCAACTGCATTTTGTCGAGAAACGACAATCAAGAGTGAAATTAAAACTCTGTAAATGAAAGGAATACTGTATGAAAAAAAAGAAAATCGCTTTATTTTGCTATGACGGGTTTGCGGAATATACAATCAGTCTTGCCTTGATGTATTTAAAGAAAAATCGTGACATCATAACCATTGCTTTACAAAAACGCGATTATTTGAGTTGTGAAAACCAAAGACTTCTCGTTGATGCATCACTAAACGATTGTGATCCGACCGACATCGATGTGTTAATCATACCTGGGGGGAACACCGAGTCTCTTTTACCATGTTCACGGCTTTCTGATTACATTACGACAGTAATTGCGGCTAAGGGATCGGTCGCAGGTATCGGCAATGGAGCGAATTTGATTGTAGAAATGGGATTTATGGATGGTAGAAGATGCGCCGAAAATGACACAATTTTTCCGCGCTTTCCCCATCCTAAAACTGCATACGCAAATACTTGTTTCGTTAATGAAACAGTCGTAATTGATGGTCGTTTTATCACTGCAAAGGCGCATGCATTTGTCGAATTCGCAGAAACACTTAAGAAAACATTTGGAATCAGAGAAGGATTGTGTGATGAATATAAAACATGGATGACACCGATTGCTGGATGGATGAAAGTAACCGATTCCATTTTAGTCAGTCAAAGCACTTTTGAAGAATGCAATATGACCATTATTGTTTCTCAAAATGAAGCAATTTTGATTGATACTGGTTATCGGCAAGCCGAAGCTCAGCGAGTACTTGATTACATGAAAGAGCACCATTTAATGCTTAAAAACATCGTTATTACGCATCATCATGAAGATCATGATGCCAATATGGCACTATTTTCCATGAACCAGGGCATCGTTTATGACTCGACCAACTGTGGCGATGATACAATGATTAAAGTTGGGAAACTTACACTGCGATTATTCGCCACACCTGGTCATTTTTCTTTAGGTGATATTAGTGTACTTGTAATTGAGGAAAACGTCTTGATTGCTGGGGATATTCTTTACTCATGCTTGCCAATTCAGCTTTGTTATGGGGCTAAACCAGTTATTCTTCGTGAAACAATTGAAAAGATTGCTAAAGCCCATTACGATTGGATCATCCCGGGTCATGGGAAAATCATGACTGGCGATACAATTACTGAGATGGCAATATCTTATATTGATACATTGAATGCCAGGATTGACGATGTAGTCAAAAAGCACGGAAGTGAAGATGACTTGTATGATATCAAGCTAAAAGATTGTGTCGAACATGTCGATTGGATGGTGGAAGAACCAGCTATTGATTTGCATCGGCAAAATAAACTAGAGTTGTTTCATACAAAATTGAAGTCACTGTAAAATCAAAAAACGATTTGAGGAAAATTCCCAAACCGTTTTTTTACATAAATTATTTTCTGGGTTTATAAAGGTATCGCCAAACAATAAAGACACCGATAACACCAAATAGAAAACCGGTAATCATATCCGTCATAAAACTAACTGAAGCATTTGGGAAATCAGTTATACCATCGGAAAGAAGCGTTGAAAGGCTGATGTCATAGGAATAGGCAATAAATAAATATAACAACAATACAGTTATCATTGAAAAGACAATGGATATCCCTGCAAGAACATAAGGAATTTCTTTACGGAGCGGAGCCTTTGCTTTTTTATACATAAACATCGATATAACAGGAACCAAAGCATATAAAAGTGCAAATTGATAACCGGAAATAAAAACGACGAGTAAATTAATTATAACCCCAATTGTGGCTCCAATCAAAGCATAAAAGTATCCTTTGCCTAGATTGGTAGTTGTTGCATCAATAATGGCATATTCAGCTTTAATATTAGCAAGCATTTTTTCATAACAATTATTGTGGGAACGCATTGCAAGATTGCGAATCAGGTGGAGCTTATCATAACCTGGCTCATTACATAGAGCGCACGAATCAATTTGAAAGGCCTCCATGGCTAAAAAAGTGTTAGCAGCAGTGCGAAAGATATTATCAAGCCGTTGAAAGTTTTTGTTTGATGGCAAAATGCCGGGAAGTTGAATTCGAACCACACGTCCTTCATTTGCGAATGATACGTTTGCGTTCAAAGGTTTAAGAGTTGCTTGAACATTCCCCTGCTCTTGATTGCTAAAAGGGTTTTTAAATAAATAACACGCGATGGAAACGATGAAGTCCCATCTTTGTTCAGTAATGATAGAAACTTCGTAACCATAAACGGTTCCGAAAGCACCTTGAGGCTCGATTTGCATGTTAAACCGTTGAGCAATCTCTTTGAATCGCATTAATTGTCACTCCTAAAGTTTTTTATTGATAGTATAGCACGATAATATCAAAA
>JBAYMP010000079.1:0-6277 GCA_041663505.1 Bacteroidales bacterium
GCGTTATAGTTTGTTTCCTGACTGTTTCAATACTTGCTTCCGTTATCTTCAAAAAGACAAACAAAGACATGTCTGACGCTTTGGAAGAAGCCGCCGAAGAAGCCGCCGAAGAAGAAAACATTGAAGATCACGAATAAGATACTGTAAAAAAAATAATAGCGAAGGGTGTCTTTTATGGCACCCCTTCGTCTTTAATTACTAAGACTCAATAATTACCACAATCTGACATATATTGATGGCAAATTAATTGTCATCTTGTACATCTGTAGCCATTTCCCATGTCTTTGAGATTTCAGTGCAATAACTTATTAACTATATAATTCGTCAACGCCATTGTCAATAGCACAAGCTTTTGCATATGTCATAAAGCAACTCCCATAACAGACTTGTACCGTCATCGATGTCTATGCATGGCTCAAAAAGAATTGCCTGGACCAATATAAAATCAGTCCAGGCAATCAATATTATTGAAGTCTCAAAACCTATTGTTTCAAATACAAACTACAAACCCATGTATTCTTCGTATCCGATTTCGCGATGTCCAGCAATTTGATAAATAGTACCTGGATCATCTTCAAATTCAATCTCGAAATAGATACTGTCATTATTGACTACTTTACCATTCTGAATCTTGATAGTAATAGGATAACCAGCTATTCCATTAATAGAGCCAGCAGTTTCAAAAGTTTTTGAATTCATGTCTACTGCAGCTTTTGCTTTCATTACCCAGAAATTGCCACCAAAAGAATATTTATGGGTTGTTTCATTATATGATGATGTTCCATAATCATCAATCCATATTGAATCTTGACCAAATGCAGAGTTGTATGATTTAATTTCAAATGGGCCATAATATTCTTCACCATTGATGTAAGATTTTACATACCAGTCACCTGCTACTGGGTAAGCCCAACTATATTCTTTTTCATACGTCGATTCACATGATACGCCAATCAAAGCTACCAGTAAAAGAATTAAAAATTGTATATTTTTCATTTTCATTTTTTTTACAATTATAGTTTAATATAAGTTCTAACAGCAGTACCATAACCGACATTTATACATATCCAACTGAATAATTTATTTACATCATCATAAACGCCATTGGTACAAGCAAATTCTCCAACACTTGAACTTTGTGAGGGAGCACTGACAACGGTTGCATCTGTATGAAACATATAAATATCTATTCCTGCAGCAGCTATACCACCAGGATTATCATTTATATATAAACCTGGATATGAGGTCTTAGTTACTGTAGCTATGCCATAAACACCAGCATTTCTTTTATAAGAACCTGATATATCCATTGCTGCTGCTGATGGAGTTATAACACCTATATATCTGCGAGATGATGTTGTAAAACCATCTTTATTCGCCACAGTATATGTTATTGTATAAACACCAGATTTTGCAGTATTAACAGTTCCATCAACTATTACATTAGCAGTTATATCATTCTCACCTTCCTTTGCAACATATCCATTTTCTACATAATTGCCTCCAACTAATATAGTCTGAGCCTCATCACCTTCTAATGTAATTGTAGGATAGGTAGTAACAGTTGATACACCAGCCGACTCTTCATCGCAGGAGCTTAAAATAAAAGCTGCTACAAAAGTTAACAATAATACTATTTTTTTCATATTGAATCTTTTTTTAGATTATTTACCCCACCAAACCTTAACATTCAAAGCAACTTTGTCAGGAGTATTTGAATTTGATTGACGTTCACTGTCTGGGAAGAACAAACGTTGAGGACTGTCATCTCCAGCCCATACTGAAGTTAGGGATTTTGTGAAAAAGTCAGGATAACCTGTACGGTTAAAATCGAAGAATGCTTCAATTGCTCTTTTATTTATAGCTGCAACCCACTTTTGTTCAATGATTGACTGAATTCCGTTGTAGGGATATATTGAAGAATTTGTCGCAGACAGTCCTAAACCTGTAAATGATAATTTCAGTCCGGTTTCATATGCATTTTTCGCAGCAACTTCAGTACCATAACGTGCCTGAGCTTCAGCAATCAGGAAGTACGTTTCTTCTACTGTAAAGAAATATACAGGATAATCCTCTGTAATTGCAGGTGTAGCATAATTCTTACTTGTTCCACTTAAATCTGCAGATTCTCCAGCAGCAACACCAGTATACAAAGATCCGGTAGCTGATGGATCGAAAAATAATTCTAATCGTGGATCGTTATTGTCAGTTAGATAATTTACCAATGTTTTATTAGCTACAACATTACCGGTAAGACGGTCAATAAATGTATTGAAGAAAGGATTATAGTTATTCTGGCTAGCATCTGTAAAAGCAGAAAATGCGGCATCTTCATCAAGGAAATTATTTTCTGCCAACAAAGCAGTGATTTGACTCTTATACTTGTTAACATCAACATTTACATAGCGAAGATATATCTTCAATTTTAGAGTGTTGGCAAATTTTTTCCAATATTCCATATCTCCACCAAAGATCAGATCATAACTGCCAGGATCCTCTGATGTTTTGGCAGAAAAATCTTTTGAAATTGCGTCATCAATTCGAACCAACAGGCTGTCATAGACTACATCGCCGTCATCATAATGGGGTTGAAAATTCTGATCACCCTTTAATGCTTCCGTAAAAGGAATTTGATCGTATAAGTCAGCCAAAACCTGGTAAGTGTATGCTTGCATTAAAGTTGAAATTGCATAGTACGACCAGTTTTCTGACGCAGCAGCACTTTTACGAACATATTCATAATCATAAAGAGCACCGGTATAAAGGATTCTAAACTGACGGTCAAAGTCATCTTCTGTAAGATTGTAAGATTCCCATTCAGCCCATTGTGAAGCAGCAGGAGCCTGAGCATATTGCTGTGACCAGAAACTTCCCAATGCATGGTAGTAACCACCCATTACATAAGCAGAACCAGCAACGGCACTTGGCAATACTAATGCTGGAGTACTTTCAGCTGGATTATTCGGATCATTATTTATATCGAAGAAACTATTGCTGCAACTGCTCAATAGTAATGCACTTGCTACAAGTGCAACTAAAGAATATTTTATTCGTTTCATATATTTCTTTATTTGAAATTTGAATTATTTAAAAGCCTAACTTAACACTGAATCCAACGTTACGAGTTGTTGGGGTAGCGCCATAATCACCAAAGTCAGCTGCCATATCGTTACCGAATGTGGTCTGTTCAGGATCGCAGAATAAATTAGAATCAGGAGTCCATAATAGCAAGTTGTTGCCAACCAAAGCTAATTCAATATTATTGATGTATTTACTGTTAAGTACATTCTTAGGCAAAGTGTATGAAACGCTTACTTCTCTCAGTTTGAAGAATGTCTTGTCAACCAATGAGTATGCACCGCCAACACCAGCATTATATGTCTGATTGTAATACAAATTCAGATTTTTTTCAAATCCGGCGATTGGAGTTGTGTTTTCAACATATACATTATTTACTAATTGTACTGAATTCGGGATGATGAACGGTTGACGATCATTATACGTAGTTTGAGGAGCATTTCCTGTGAAATACATCATTTCAGCTGTACGTGAATACATTAAACCACCGTTTCTATAATCAACTGTTGCATGAAAGCGTAAGTTTTTATATCTGATATCCGTTCCACCACCGATGCGATATTTATTCTGTGAAGAACCTAAAATCTCCTTTTCATCTTTAAATACTGGCAATCCTTGACTGTTTACAACTGTGTGTCCTTGAGCATCAGTAGCAGGTACAATTCCTTCAAACAATCCAAGTTCATAACCAGGACGAGCAACAAAAGCAACTGAACTTGTACCACCCAAAGAGATTTGATCAAGGCCTTCAGTCAGTTCAACCAACAAATTCTTGTTTTTTGAAAAATTGACACGAAGATCCCATTGGAAATCTTTTGTTTGAATTGGAGTAAGAGACAAACTGATTTCAACACCCTTGTTTGTAATTTTACCCAAATTCTGAGTCTGGGTAGTAAATCCAGTTGAATATGGAATAGTAGATGCCCATATCAGATCGGTTATAGTTTTGTCATAAAGAGACATGTCCAAGCCTATACGATCCTGGAAAAATTTCAAATTCAAACCAATTTCCTTATCTGTTGAAATTTCAGGTTTTAATTTATCATTACCTAGCAAGTTTGAAACAGTGAAACCGTTTACTCCACCCAACGGAAAATTAAGATAACGATAACCGTCAGTAAGAGATGTCTGCAACAAATTAGCATAAATTTGATAAGGGTCAGCATCCTTACCTGTCCGAGCTATACCAGCACGAATCTTACCAAATGACAAAATTTCATTATTATCTAATAATTCAGAGAATACAAAGCTCAAACTCATACCTGGATAGAAGTAAGAACGATTTGAAGCAGGCAATGTTGATGACCAGTCATTACGAGCAGCTATGTTCAGATATAAAAGACTTTTATATCCAAAGTCAAAGCTACCATAAACACCAACTAATCGACGTTTTGTAATAGACTCAGTTACCGTTGGTGTAGCAAAGCTGTTTGATAAATTATAGAAACCAGGGATATCCAGTCCTGTAACTACTGTACTTAAAGAACGTCCGTCACGTTGATTGAAGTTATGACCCAAAGTTGCCGTAAAATTGAAATCTTCATTGAAGGTCTTGTTGATATTCAACAAAAAGTCAGTATTCAATTCTGAATTATAATATGAATATTCACCGACTGCGCCAATATCATCATTATAATCAAAGCGAGAGCAATTATAAATAGATCTCCAAGTCTTCAGTATACTGTTTGATACATCAGAACCAACTCTTAATGTTGCAGACAACCAAGGAAGTATGTTGGCGTCTATGTTTATATTTCCAAAAATACGATTATCCTGAAATTTACTTCCGTTTTCGTTTAAAAGATAATAAGGGTTCTGAGCAAAGGCTGTATAATAATTGTCGACATTATTGAACTTATTTTTATAGTCTTTCAAATCAACTATACTGATATCGCGTGCACTTTGCCATAATCCATCGAGTACTGATTGATCCTGTCCTGTTGCAACATATTTTGAATCTTTTCTAACATAATTCAATGAAGCAGATCCCTTAAAGATATTCAAGAATTTTGATGATCCACGAAGTGAAACGTTGTTACGATTATAAGAGTCAGCATCAGTAGGCATAATACCATCAGCATTTATATTACCATAAGACAGATAAAAACTCTTGTCTTCATCACCACTCGAAATAGCTATGGTATTATTGGTTGTAATACCAGTATCAAAGAAATCGCTTACGTTCGATTCCAAAGCAGAATAAGGTTTAATTTGTTGCTGATTGTCTACAACAAAACCCCAAACTCTTGTCTTTCCATCAAAACGAGGACCCCAGCTACCATTTTCCATTAAATCTGATTCGAGGTCTCTGTCATACCATCCCTGACCAAATTCATTTTGCATAATCGGTAAACGAAGTGGTGAATCAAATGTCGTTGTTGAAGAAATATCAACTTTAGCTTTTTTCCCTACTTTGCTACCATTTTTGGTTGTAATGATGATTACACCAGAAGAAGCACGTGATCCATACAATGCAGTACCTGAACCACCTTGTAAAACTGTTAGAGATTCAATATCATCAGGATTTATATCATTTGCACGGTTACCAAAGTCCATACCGCCATTAGGTGAGGTAGAACCTATCTGAGAATTATTAACTGGTACTCCGTCTACAATATATAGAGGTTGGTTGCCACTTCCAAGTGATGAAAAGCCACGCATAATTACGCGAGTAGAAGCACCAGGTGCACCAGAAGCAGATGTAATTTCTACACCAGGTAATTTACCTTGAAGTGCATTAAACGCACTACGGTTACCAGTTGCAGTTACATCAGCAGAACTAACAGCTGTTGCTGAATAACCCAAAGCTTTTTGTGCACGTTTGATACCCATACCGGTTACGACGATTTCACTAAGTGATTGAGCGTCTGACTCCAACTTTACCACTATTCCATCTTTTGCTTCGACTTCTGTGGTCCTCATACCTATATATGATATGATGATAGTCTTTTCATCACCTTTAAGAGTAATTTTAAATTCGCCGTTAACTCCTGTAGCAGTACCAAATGAAGAACCTTTTACTTTTATTGTAGCACCAACCACTGGTTCATCATTATCAGAGTAAAGAACTTTACCTGACACTGATCTTGATTGAGCATTAGCAAAGCCCGTACATATCATCAACAGGCATGCCAATAAGAATTTCAGTTTTCTCATAATTTAACTTTTAATTGATCTTCACTAATTATTATTTGTCAAC
>JBAYMP010000080.1:0-6091 GCA_041663505.1 Bacteroidales bacterium
AACCTTCCTGATCAAGTAGTTTATAACGACATATTCCCTAAAGTACACATCAAATCAGACAATGCGAGCATTCAAAATTGGGCGTTAGACGGTCAACACTTTAACTATTTAGGCGTAGGGGTAGGCGGAGGAGTAACAGGAAAAGGGGCGACTATAAGAATAATAGATGATCTTGTAAAGGATGCAGAGAGTGCGCTAAGCAAAAACAATCAGGATAAAATATGGTTGTGGCTTACAGGTACGTTCAGTTCACGTAATTCAGCAGAGGGGGGAGAAGTAAAGGAAATATTTTGCGCAACATTGTGGACTAAAGGGGACCCTCAATACAAGCTTTTGTTAGAAGAAAGGGATAGATGGTATGTTTATCAAGTCGAAATGTACAATGAGGCTACAGGGATGCTCTGTGACAGTGTAATGTCGTATGAATCTTATTTATCTCTTAAAAATAGAATGGTAAAAAATGAACTATCTAAACTTGTTTTTTGGGCTAACTATCACAGTCGTATTGTAGACATAGAAGGGGCGTTGTACAAAGGATTAAAGACCTATAAAGAGCTACCTAATAGTCAAGTAAAATGCTACATAGACACAGCAGATCAAGGTAACGATTATCTCTGTGCTATAGCTTATAAAGAATTAAATCAATTAAAATATATTATAGACGTTTACTATACACAGGATAATGCTGATGTAACAGAGTTAAAGGTTGCTAAGTTTCTGAAAGATAATGAGGTTAATCATTGCAAGGTAGAGAGTAACGCGGGGGGCATGGCTTATGGTAAGAATGTTAAGAGAATAACACAAGAGACAGGTAATTATAAGACTACTTTTAAGTACTTTCATCAGTCGAAGAATAAAGAGGCCCGAATATTAAGTAATTCATCGACTGTTGTCAATACAGTATTATTCCCAGAAAACTGGGCAGTTAAATGGCCTGAATTTTATGATGACGTTACGTCGTTCGTGCCAGGCGCTAAGGGTCAACACGACGACGCTCCTGATGTTTTAACAGGAATTGTAGAAAGTAAGTCAACCGAGTGGGTATCTTCTTACTAAAATGTTTGTTATTATCAATATAATATTCTAATTTTGTCAATCATATACTAATTAGTCCCGTAGAAATGTCAATTTTTAGTAAATTAATCGAAATAAGGAAAGATAAGCGGATAAATCAAAAGGTTATGGCTAAGAAATTAGGGATAAGTTCAGGGTCTTTAAATCGATTTGAGAAAGGTAATAGAAAAGTTGATATATCTATAGTTGAAGATTACGCGAATGAATTAGGTTATGAATTAAAATTAATGGTAAAAGAATAAAAAACTAAATAGCATGAAAAATATAGTAGATTTTATAATTAACAATATCCATCAAATAATGGAAATTTGGATATGGGTTTTTATTGGATTGGTAATATTAGCAATACCATTCGCTATTTATCTAAATTATAAAGAAAATAGAAGGCGATAGTAGAATATGGAAAATGAGTGGTTAAATACTATTCGTAAGTCTGATAACTATATATCTGAATTAAGAAAGATAGATGAGAATACTATTATTAATTTAAAATTAACTCTTGATATAATAAGTGAAAAAATGATTAAACTTTATAGCCATGATAATAAAACAATCATTTGAAACACCTTTATATAGAGGTAGATTTATAGTAATGTTCAGTGATTATCAGGTAAAAATATCAGATCATTATGATGATTTAGGATATGATAAGACAATAGAGTATGCGAGTTTTGTATTAGTAAATGAAACTTTAGAAAGTAAAGTTTATGGAGGATATCTTATAGGATTTAATATAAAGTATGAACATCGAGAGATAACAAATGGAGTGATAGGACATGAAGTACTTCATGCTGCGCATGCTTTATTAAAAGATAGGGGGTTAAAATTAACAGATGATAGTGACGAGGCTTATGCTTACTTAATAGAGTGGATGACAGATAAAGTTTATGAGGTGATAGAAATTAACAATATAAAACTATAAAAAGTATTAGGGAGATTATTTTTTGTCATAATGATAATTATTCCCAAAATGAAATAAATTTGTCAAAATGAAAAAAGTTCTTTATATTTGGCTTATATTTTGTCAAAATGATAGAGGACTTAATAGGGAAAAAGTACACTAAATATCTTAATGAGGCTGTCAATATTCAACATGAGGCTGCTTATTACGTTAATAGGGATAGTGAAAATCCTTATCATTCTACCTTTAGAAATATAGTTTTATCGGTTTATAATGACAATAAGTTACAGACAAATAGATTTTTTGAAGCATTTTTAGGTAATAGTATCCCCTCTTTAGAAGTTTGTAAGACTATTTTTACTAACTTATTCAAAGTATTTGACAGTCAGAACCAGAATGCTCAGTACAATTTCACTAATGCAAGTTATAAGCAAGATGCTGAACAATTTTTAAAGAAGTTTGAAAAATTCTGGCAAAATGAATATTGGGAAGCTGTAAAAGCACAATTCAACTCTCTAATAGTTGTAGACCTTCCAATAGATCAAAAAACTAATGATCCTGATCCTTACCTTTATATTTTAGATATATCAAGAGTTGTAGGCATAACTCCTGATAAAGATTTAAACATCGATGAAATAGTATTTACTGAGAATGTCGAGATAGAAGTCGAGGGTAAGAAAGTAGAAAAGGTATACTATTACTATTATACAAAAGAATTTTATTCAAAATGGGAAAAAGCTCCTGAGACGAATGTTTACATAAATATATTCACAATACCTCATAATCTCAAAGAAAACCCTTGTTTTTTCTTGTGGCCCTCTACATTGAATCAAACATCATGGATATTAAGAGAGGGTATTTTGGTACCCATATTTGATGATTTAAAGTGGTACAATATAAAGTATGTAGAAAGCCGAAAGGCTGATATGCTTTATTTAAATCCAATAATGCAACGTATCAGGTCATCATGTGGGTATGATTCATCATTGGGTAACCATGTAAAAGACAGTAATCAATCAATAAAGTGTTCTAATGGGTGGTTAGTTGACGAAGAAAATAGATTAATTATCAATAACGGTAATAGGGTTTTATGTCCTGTTTGTGGTAAGGGTAAGCACGGGGGCGGTGGTGCAGGAAATATCATTGAAATTGATATAAATGAAAAGCCTGAAGATGTAGATGTTTCAAAACCGCTTGCAAGTTTTATAACCCCTCCAATTGAAGGTACAATAGAACAATTTAACAGATTACCAATTCTTAAAGATAGCATTATAGAAAGTGCTTGCGGGACAGAAAGTACAGAGACAAGGGAGGCTATAAATGAAAAGCAGGTAAAATATAATACAGAATCTAAGGAAGACGTATTAAAAAGGGCCGCTTCTTATGTGAGTTACGCAGTTACAAATGCTTACCGAAGATTACTAACATTAAGATATAGGGAAAGGTTTATTTCATGTTCTTACTTCCAAGGATCAGAGTTTTACACCAAAACAATAAAAGATTTAATAGATTTAAGAGCCAAGGCCCATAATCCAATAATAAAAGCTCAAATTGATGAACAGGTTATCGAAGTAAAGTATAGAAATAACCCGGAAAAAATGAGTAAAGAGAAATTACTTTACAAATTACTTCCTTATTCTTCTTTAACAGATGCTGAATTTTTAACCCAGATAGGGATTCGTATAAATGATGAAAAGACTATCAATTTAAGACTACAATTTACAGATGCAGTATTATTATTCGAATCAAAATACGGGTCTATTTATGAGTATTACAAAGATTTTTCTGATAGTGTTCCTGATATAAACAGAATACAAGTCATTAAAGATAATTTACTAAGTTTAATTAAAATAGAAAAAAATGTCATACAAGATCAATTTTCTAAGTCATTTTAAAATGAATGATGACGGTACTGAAATGAGTAAGTTATATCATACTCAAAATTTCGAAGAAGGCGAGATTCAAAAAATAGCCAGTAGATTCAGAACTATGGGTTTAAAAAAGATTGAATCAATAACCTTAACAGGTAAATGTAAACTTACTGAAGCTGAAGTAGTAGAACTTTTCTATCCTGAAAAGAATGAAAAAGGAATAGTTCTTACTGAGATACAAAGGAAAGTAAAAGAAAGTCTTTTAAGTCTTTATGTTAAAGAAAAAAGTGATGATAATCCTGAAAAATTAAGAAGGGTTGAATTATTTAAATTAAGTGCAGAATTACTTGAAGCTGGTCTTATTGAAAAGGCACCGGCAAAAAATATACCTACCGATAAACTTGAAGAGTTGGTAGCTAATGCAAATAAATAGTATTAATTAAACATTTGGAACGATGTTAACAATTGAAGATTTAAAGTCGGCAGGAATAACCGATGAAGTAAAAGCAAAACAGATAATTGATGATTTGGGCGATACGTCTAAGGCGTTTGTCCCTGTAAAGGAATTGAAGAAAGTTCATGATGATCATGATCGGGAATATCTTCTATTAACCGGCATACAAAAAGATGCTAATGAAACATCAGTATCTTATCGTAAAAGGGCTTTAGAGTCTCATATTGATAAGCAAATGACTGATAAGAAAACAGAGTATGAAGGTAAAGTAACTGAACTGGAAGAAAAGCTAAAAGCAAAGCCGGGAGATGAAAAACTTATTAAAGAATTAAATGAACTTAAAGCTTTTAAAGAAAATCTTCCTAAACAAAAAGACGAATGGATAAAAGCCGAAAAGGACAGGGCCGACAAAGCAGAAAGTGAACTTCAAAAAACAGAAAAGGTTTATAAACTATCTGCATTTATTCCGACTGCATTTAAGCCTGAAATAGCAAGTGATAGTTCTTATATAAACTTTAAAAGAGAAGAAGTCATAAATAGTACTCTGGCCAAGTTTGATAAGATTGAAACCAGAGAAGACGGTAAAACTTATTTGGTAGATTCAACTCTTAATAACCAAACAGAAGAAGCGAGTTCTTATTTTAATGTCCAGTTTAAATCTTTATTACCTGAAAAGAACGAACAATTAGGTGGGGGGTCGGGACAAAGTAAAACCGCATCTCAAACAGGTAAATTCATTGTCGATAAGACTAAATCAAAAGAACAGCAACTTATCGATATTGAAAAGAATATACAACAAACTCATGGTATCACTAAAGTATCTGCAGAATGGGATACTTTATATAATCAGAGTTTAATTGATAACGAATTAAAAGAAAATAAAAAAGAGTAGTTTGGAACGGCTGCCGGATGTTTAACATAAATATTTTAAAACAATGTACAATTTATTAACAGCTCTACATGCTTATCAAACCGCAGATACTCCTGAACGGAAACGTTTTGCGCAGGGTTTCGGTATGAACCAGGCATTTTTGAACGAAACAAAGCGTAATAGGTTGTTATTTAGTGCAGACGGTAGACCGACTGAGCTTTATAATAAGTTACTCACTTTGCAAGGGCGTACTGTTGAAATACCAGCAATTGCGCCTAAAACTATCGCTATATCTGATGTAATGTCATTTGATATAGATGCAAACTTATCTGATACATCAGTACGCGGAGTAACGCAAATTGTAATGCAAGCAGGTTTTGCATTAACCCGTGAGAATTATGTAGAAAACCAAGTTAGCGCAGATGCAATGCTTTCTAACAAACTTGAAGAAATTGATGAAGCAATGTCTATTAAACTTGCTGATTATTATGATACCTTTTTAGGTACTAATAAATCACTGGTTTGGACAGGTGATGATAAGGTAGGAGAACCAGGAGATTATGTTTTCGATTCATCTATCTTAAAAATAGCCCGTAGCGCACAGAAAAGCAATCTTTTTGCTAAACTTCAGGCAATGGCTGGTTACAACAATTGGCGTATGGATTATAGTTTAATTCATAATCCTATTTTTGTTGATGTTCTTTCTGACATGGCAATGTACGGAGCAGCTAATGAAAAGAATTTACTTCAACAGTCTTTACCTCCAATGTATTCAGATGCACGATGTGAAATTACTACAGGTGCGCGCTCAACATCTTATCTTGTTGAACCGGGTTCATTCGGTATTGTTCCTAATTATTTCAAATCATTTGTTGATGCTGAAAAAGTTGGTGAATCTCAATGGGGTATTTCTTCTTCTG
>JBAYMP010000081.1:0-5974 GCA_041663505.1 Bacteroidales bacterium
TCTGTGACAATCTAACGAGCCTCTATAATATTACTCAGACCGGAGGGATTACAGCAGATCCTCTTTTTACTGATGATTATCATTTACAGGCTAACAGCCCGTGTAGGTTCCCGGAGTATGAATTGGGAGCTTATACCGACGTTGAGTCATCTACTGAATATTTAATCGAATGTGCATATGCTGATACGGATATTATCTCAAAATCAATAACATGTGAACATGAAATATACAGGAGAATCGAATGACACAAATAAACATACCAAATACATATTCAACGATTTATACTGATCCTGCAAAACAGGATTGCAAACAAAAAGAGGTATCAATCGAAGGGGTCGACGGGAAGCAAATCCAGATTGAGCAGGTTGCTCTTAATCTGATGGTTGTAAAATCAGGAATTGTAGGGACCGTATGGGTAACTATTCAGTATCCCGGCGGATTGGAAACGAAAATAGCCGAATGGACAGAAACAAAAACAACATATCAGGCTAAGACATTTGCTTCGGGGGTAATTATTCCGGCAGGACTTGATGTCATACTTAGGTTCTACCTCACGACCTCAAATAAAGCGTATCGGTCGAGGATGTCAGGGCTTAATTATACTTATTCTCTTGTCGATGTACCCATTATTTTGGAGCCTGATGTACCAATAGTTGATACTCCAGGAGAGAACACGTCGGTAATTTATATAAAATGTGTTTTAGAAAGTGGAGCGAGCGAACAGATTGAAAAAATAAAAAAGCTTCTTGAGGGGCATGAGATAAGTATTTTTGTGAAGAATTGAAGGAGTTTTATTCAACTCCTGGTAATTCTATTTTTGCCCATGACTTCCCTTCGATTATTTGATGTGCGTATTTAGGCTTAACGGCTAGCGCCCGCATTATCTCACCTTCCTTTTGTTGCTCGCTGCCTTCTTCCTAGCCTCTTCTACAATCATATGATTACTGTCATCATCCAGTAATCCGAGGTCATATAGCACGCTTCGCATACCCTTTGCAATTGCCTGATTATGTGGATCTGAAGGTAGTCCCTCATGAGATTGAGCAATCTGTTTTGAGTATCTATTGAGGGTAATGTTTATGTCTTCTGAATCTATTTCAGCCATGTTATTCTTCTTCCTCTACTGGTCTTTCAGCTTTCCAGCATCTCCCACACTTAATTGAACCGTGGATCTCCCACGATCTCAGCGCGGAAAACGCACCTATGGTCCGGCTACATGGGCAGGACCATGATTCTACAAGTTTACCGGAGACGAGGGTTATTTCTGGATCTGGAAAACAGAGGGCATCGGGCATTTAAACCGCCTCAAATTTATCCGGGAGACAACACGATATAATCCCACATGTTTCGTCCTTATTAATAATCAACAATACCCCGTTATTTTGAGGTAAATACATTTTAGATCCTGGTTTATTAACTTTCTTAACAAGATCTATATCATAAGTTCCTAAGCTCCCCTCTACACTATGGACTTCAATTAATGGAATCTCCGCTAAGATTTTACCTTTTTTGGTGACATTCCTGCCTATTCCCTCAATTCTAGATTCAACCAGATAACTATCATATGTTGGCCCTTTCTGGAACACATGCAGTAGAAATTTAGGGATTGATTTTAAGTTATCGGCTTTCATTAATGTATTACCCTCGTTTACCTGAACACCATCAGCATACGGTCTCCAAAATGCTTTTCTAGCCATATATATTTCCTCCTTTAAGCGCAAACAAAAAAAAGAAAATTAGTATCCAAGCAAGCTCTCAATCCTTCTATCAAACTGTTCAACATAAAAGGCATGTTCTTTTACAAGAGTTTCAACGGTTACATATTTACAGTCTTCCCAGACTGAGCCAACTCTTATTGTGTCCCAGTATTCCCCTGTCTGATATTCTTGCCAGACTCCATTTTCAAGAGTCCCGAGGGTTACTTCGTCGTGTGTGTTTTCATAGTCTCTGATTTTGGATGTTATGAATTCACCGAGTGTTAGTGATTTTGGGGTTTCAATTTGTTTTCTTGCCATATACAGTAATAGGTTTCAAAGTATAAATAACTTACGTTTAAGTAAACGTTAAAGTAAACGCAAAAGTAAACTTTATATAATACATTTGCATAGTAGTAGCATGGCAAAAAAGACGGTAATGATTAAAGTAAGTCATTGTACATGTGAAAAGTGCGGGTTTGAATGGACGGCGAAAACACTTGATCCGAAAATGTGCCCAAAATGTAAAACTGTAAACTGGGATGTAAAAAGGGAGGAATAAAAACATATCACCCCCTCGCTAAAATCCTCACTACGGGCCTTAGAATCAATCCTGATATATTGTACAATTGTGTAATTCCTAAGAGTATAAATTAAACAATCCGCATAATGTCTTCTGATACTCATTTTAAAACATGGTATGTTTTTAGAATATTTATTTTGCATTTTAGTACCCACAAATCGGCACAAAACCCTTTATTCCTATAGTTTATAGAATGATCGAGTAAACAAAAACATACCCCTCAAAAACAGCACTTTTCATGATGAGCAAATCTAAAAACATGCAAAATTAAAAAACAGCATCATAAGGAACAGTTGTACTTTTTTGTATTGTCCTTTTTGAGATACCTGTTTTTTGAGTATTTTCTGAAATGGCCTTATACTGAGTACATATTTGTACATTACGTTAAAATCTCAGATTTTAGAATGTACTGAATATGTACATTGCCAACTATAGTATAAAAATAAGACAATCGTACCTTATATATATTAGTTTGATAATTAATTTATTATGTCTGGAATATTCACTTTGTTAGATCAGGATGTCTGGATAGAGATTCCCGGGAGGCATGTTTCGAGATCGGGTAACGTATATGCAGGAGAAGAATACAAAACAGACTGTGAGGTTAAGGTTTTTGTAAGAAAAATTGAGAAAAAACAGTGAAATTCTGTTACTTCATTTAGAATACTCTTTTTTTTAATTGTGCCCTGTATTTTATGTGTGTATTCATAACATATTACACCGAATACTATTAATACAATACAGAAAGGTATAAATATTATGCTGTCGTAAATATATACTAGAAAAGGAGTAGTATAGTGATACGTTTTGCAGATTTGTTTTGTGGGATCGGAGGTTTCAGATTAGGAATTGAAAACGCCTCTAAAAAATTAGGTATCCCTGTTGAATGTGTATTTTCCTCAGAAATCGAAAAGAACGCGGTGAAAATATATGAGAAAAACTTCAAGGAGACACCATCCGGAGACATCACAAAAATACAAGCAAATGACATTCCAGATATGGACATACTCTGCGGGGGGTTCCCCTGCCAAGACGTTAGCAGTGCAGGAAATAGAGTTGGACTGTGTGGAGCAAGATCGGGACTGTTCTTTGAAATCATTAGAATCGCAAAAGAAAAACAGCCAAAAATTATATTCCTTGAAAATGTTAAGGGACTCTTTAGTTCCGACAAAGGACGGGACTTTGCCAGAGTCCTCATTGCACTGGATGACATTGGGTACGATGTCGAATGGCAGTGTATTGACACAGCGTATTATTTACCCCAACACAGGGAACGGGTGTTTATTATCGGACATCTTAGAGATGGACGTACCAGAAAAATATTTCCTCTCATCCGAGAAACAGAAGGCGTTTGTGATGAATCCAAAAAATCAAAAGAAAATATATGTCAAACTGCATCAACTCTCACAAAACGACAATATGCAAGCTGGAATGAAAATTATGTAATATATCCAGTTTTAGATCCAAAAAGAGAAAATAAATCATGCAATGGGCGTCGGATTAAGGACGAAAACGAACCGAGTTTCACATTAACGAAACAGGATAGGCATGGTGTAATGATTAATAATAAAATACGGGTGTTTACACCAGTTGAATGTGAACGTTTACAGGGGTTCCCAGAATTGGAAAGTTCTATATACTTTCAAATTCATAATAATACGATATGCTTAGACCTTCAAAAGAGTTATGTGAATGTGGAAATTCGAAATCACAAGTTGCAAAAGTGTGTTGGGAATGTAGAAAGAAACAGGTTACAAAACAATGCGTTATATGTGGAAAAGAATTCGAATCAAAACTATCTACAAATAAACAAACATGTTCAAAAGAATGTGCGTATAAATTGCGTGGAAAACAGAGTGGAAATACACAATCAAGAAAACTCATACTCTTATGTCAATTTTGTGGAAAGCCGAAACTCGTATCTCCCACACATAAAGATAGAAGATTTTGTTCAAATGATTGTTGGTATAAATACAATTTGCGAGAAAATCATCCAGCTTGGAAAGGTGGAATTACTTCAGAACGAGCATTATTCGATACATCAAGAGAATGGAAAGATGTTCGTAAAGCTGTCTGGAAGCGAGATGACGCAACGTGTAGAAGATGTGGAGAAAGATATAACCATACTCAGAAAACATTTGAATTGCATCACATCAAACCATTTGAGTACAAAGAATATAGATTCGAACTTGATAACATCGTTCTGTTATGTAATAAGTGCCATAATTGGGTGCATTCAAGAAAAAACACAGATAGAGAGTTCATTGAACCTTGAAATATATTCTCGTTTCGGCTGGACTTATGGAATATCCGATAATAAAAGAAGAGAATGTCTAGGAAACGCAGTAACCGTAAACGTAATAGAAGCAATCGCGGAACAATTATTAAAAGGAATGATTTAAATGGTTCAGTCATTAACAGAACAACACATCATAAAAAAGGGAGAACTCTCATTCCAAGCAACAAAAGATAAGCCATTGATTTATTATACTGCAATAACAGGAAAGAGAGGGACTATTGGAATGGGAATCCTTAATGAAGGTAAGGAATTTATTATTATTCCAGTTGATTAATTACCAATTCTTTTTTTAATTTTCCTTTATCTTTTTTGTAAGATACTTATCTCCTGTAAATAATTATACCTAAATAGTTATGGGAGATACTATGGACCCAAATTCACCAGAAACCATAATCGGTATGCTTGCAGTTGTATTGATCCCTGTAATTTCAGCACTTGTAATCAAACTTCAAAAGATTTCTCCGCAACTCAAGAGGGCGCAGGCAGGGGTATCATTATTCGTCAGATATGGACAGGTAATAATCAATATTTTTGAAAACCTTGGTCTTGTAATAGCTAATCTTGATGCTGCGCTTGAAGACGGGAAACTCACGGATGCCGAAGCGGCGGATATTGTCAAAAAAGGACAGCCGATCATAACTCAGGGAAAACAACTTTTGAATAATCCAGCGATTGCCGATCTCAAAAAATTGATTGAGGATTACAAATGAGGCGGTTAATCAAGACCCTGCGGGAGAGAATAGACAAATTAATCCATTATTTCAGGCTATCTATCAGTTGAGGCCCGTATGGCTATTGTAATTGATGATACCACGATAAAAGGGATATTAGGCGTAGCCGGGTCAGTCTCAGCCGGGATTACTTTAGTTATCGGGTATCTCTTCAAAAAAGGGTATATTGACATCTGGATAACGAAACTGTTTACTTCTACCGAGGTGATTCATGCAGTTAAAAAACAGAACGGAAACGCACTCAAGAAGCTTAACCTCCCTGACAAACTTATAGACATGCTTTTAGAGGTTGCTCCCGGTGGGGACGGGGAAATAGATGAACAAAAAGCCATTGAGCTACTGCACCATTGTGTAGAATATAATAATAATGTGAAACGAAAGTTTCAAAAGTGACTGCCATGCGGTCCATCAAAATCTGTGAACGCCGGGGCTGCCAGTATATATCCAGAAAGGGGCCTCGGGGTTACTGTCTGTTTTTAAAACGTCTCGTTTCCGAGGTCAAATCCTGCCCGTTTTTTCCTCCTGCTGAGTTCAAGCCATCGGTTAAAGGGTGTGAGAGGTGCGAACAGTTGAAAAAAGGAATTTGCCGGATGTCCGGGTATAAGCCTGGAATGTTGAGGCAGTGTCCGAAGGTCTAATGTTAGTTTCCTTTGGTTTTTTAAAAAAA
>JBAYMP010000082.1:0-5868 GCA_041663505.1 Bacteroidales bacterium
AACCCGTTTGATATTATATCTGCTTCTGAGCAGATCCAGAACTCCGGATTTTCTCTCCAGCCGTCTGTTTTTAGCAAACATCGGATAGATTACCAGTGTACCGCATTCGTGAGTCGAGAACCAATTGTTGGGAAAAATTGAGTCGGGTGTATGTGGTTTAAGAGTATCCTGTACAACCAACACCTCAACCTCGTTATAGCGAAGCAGTTCCACAAATTTATCAAATTCACCCAGAGCCATATTCTGGGCATTCTCTTCAAATCCTTTTTTCTGGAATGAGTTATTGGCTGCTGTCTCTTCATTGAAGCCGAAATTGGCTGGTCTGACCATAAGAACAGTTGAAGTTGTTTGCATAAATAAAAAAGTTTTGGAACTATTCCAATGAATTAATCGATTTGATAATTATCTGAATCGCTTCTCTAAGCTCCTTTTCTGTAATCACCAAAGGAGGGGCAAAACGGATTATGTGCTTGTGTGTAGGTTTTGCCAAAAGTCCGTTTTCTGCCATTTTTTCACAAATATCCCACGCCTCTTTACCTTCGTGAGGTTTAATTACAATAGCGTTAAGTAACCCTTTTCCCCTTATCTGTTTGATAAAAGGGGACTTTACCTTAGACATCTCCTCTCTGAAAATCTTACCTAGTTGCTCTGCCTTCTCTACTAAATGCTCCTCCTTTACCACCTCTAAAGCTGCAACCGCAACTTTGCAGGCAAGGGGGAAACCTCCAAATGTAGAGCCGTGCTCTCCGGGTTTTATTGTGAGCATAATGTCGTCATCGGCCAGAACTGCCGATACCGGCAGTACCCCTCCCGATATTGCTTTACCCAGAATAACCATATCCGGACGAATGCCCTCGTGGTCGCAGCAAAGCATCTTTCCTGTGCGTGCAATTCCAGTCTGAACCTCGTCGGCAACAAAGAGAACATTGTACTTTTTACAAAGATCGAAGCAGGCTTTCAGATATCCATCGTCAGGAACGAATACTCCCGCTTCTCCCTGTATAGGCTCAACCAAAAAGGCAGCTATATTTTCTCCGTAAATTTTAAAAACATTTTCTAATTCAGTAACATTATTATAAGGGATCTTTAGCAGCCCCGGGGTAAAGGGGCCATATTGGCTATATGAATCCGGATCTGTAGAGAGAGAGACAATACTGATTGTCCTTCCGTGAAAATTGCCCTCACAACCGACTATCAAAGCCTGATTTTCCAGAATGCCTTTCTTAACATAGCCCCATCTGCGTGCCAGTTTAAGTGCAGTTTCTACAGCTTCTGCTCCGGAGTTCATTGGGAGAACCTTATCGTAACCAAAATAGTTATGAATGTACTCCTCGTAAGGACCAAGAGAGTCGTTATAAAATGCTCTGGAGGTAAGACAGAGCGAGCTTGCCTGATCGGTTAATGCTTTAACAATTTTAGGGTGACAGTGGCCTTGATTCACAGCTGAATATGCCGACAGAAAATCAAAGTATTTTTTCCCGTCCACATCCCACACAAAGGCCCCTCTCCCTTTTGAAAGAACAACATCCAGCGGGTGGTAATTATGGGCACCAAAACTTTTTTCCTGATTAATAAAAGTCAAAGCATTTTGTGATATTTTCATAGCTTGCGTTTTTAGCAAAGTTAGCCGTTTTTTTGGTAAAAAATGTTAATAAGGTGTTTGTAATTCCAGATAATAATCTTACCTTTGCATCCCGTTTTATACAACGAAAATACTTAAAGCAAAGAATAACAACTAATTATGCCAACAATTCAACAGTTAGTTCGAATGGGCCGCACTGTGATCGTAGAGAAAAGCAAATCTCGCGCACTTGATGCATGTCCACAAAGACGCGGAGTATGCGTACGTGTTTACACAACAACTCCTAAGAAACCAAATTCGGCTATGCGCAAGGTAGCTCGTGTGCGCCTGACCAACCAAAAAGAGGTTAATGCATACATTCCTGGAGAGGGTCACAACCTGCAAGAGCACTCAATCGTGCTTGTACGCGGTGGCCGTGTTAAGGACCTTCCTGGTGTACGTTATCATATCCTGCGTGGTGCATTGGATACTGCAGGTGTTGACGGTCGTAAGCAAAGCCGTTCTCTTTATGGGACAAAGAGACCTAAAAAGGGCGCTGTTGCAGCTCCGGCCAAGAAAAAGTAATTTTACACAAACACTTTATAACAAATGAGAAAAACGAAGCCTAAAAAGAGGATTCTACTTCCTGATCCTAAATTCCACGATGTGTTGGTAACACAGTTTGTGAACAATCTTATGATTCAGGGGAAGAAGAGTATCGCCTATGGCATCTTCTATGATGCAATGGAAATTATTGGCGAGAAGATGAAAGATTCTGACAAGGCTCCTCTCGAAATTTGGAAAAAAGCACTTGAAAACATTACCCCGCAAGTTGAGGTAAAAAGCCGCAGAGTCGGTGGTGCAAACTTCCAGGTTCCTACAGAGGTGCGTCCGGAAAGAAAGATTTCACTTTCAATTAAAAACATGATCCTGTACGCACGTAAACGTTCTGCTCATTCAATGGCAGAAAAACTGGCAGCCGAAATTATGGCAGCCTATAACAACGAAGGTGCTGCATTCAAGAGAAAAGAAGATATGCATAAGATGGCAGAGGCTAACAAGGCGTTTGCACACTTCCGTTTTTAAGTACCCCAATATTGATAGATGGCAAGAGATTTAAAATATACAAGGAACATTGGTATAATGGCTCACATTGATGCTGGCAAAACTACTACATCAGAGCGAATTCTTTATTACACCGGCAAGACCCACAAGATAGGCGAGGTTCACGAAGGAGCCGCAACTATGGACTGGATGATTCAGGAGCAAGAGAGGGGTATTACTATTACCTCTGCCGCCACCACTGCTTTCTGGAACTACGAGGGCAATCTGTATCAGATCAACCTGATTGATACACCGGGCCACGTAGACTTTACCGTTGAAGTGGAGAGATCACTTAGAGTTTTAGATGGAACTATTGCAACATTCTGTGCTGTGGGTCGTGTTCAGCCTCAATCGGAGACTGTGTGGCGTCAGGCTGATAAATATCACGTTCCAAAGTTGGCCTATGTTAATAAAATGGACCGTGTTGGTGCAGACTTCCTGGCTGTTGTAGAAGAGATGAACAGCAAATTGGGTGCTCACGCAGTTCCAATTGCACTTCCCATTGGAGCAGAGGACAAATTCGAAGGAATAATTGACCTTATCGCCAATAAAGCATATTACTATGATCAGGATAGCAAGGATCTGGTTAACTATGTGGTTAAAGAGGTTCCTGCAAATATGGTTGCCGAGGCAGAAGAGTGGAGAGGAAAACTTATAGAGTCTATAGCTGAATACAACGACGCTATTCTTGAGAAGTTCTTTGACGATCCTGCTTCAATTTCAGATGATGAGATTATTGAGGCTCTACGAAAAGCCACAATTGATATGGCAGTAGTTCCTACCTGTTGTGGATCATCTTTCAAAAACAAGGGTGTTCAGTACCTGTTGGATGCGGTTATGCGTTATCTTCCGTCTCCCCTTGATGTCGGTGAAGTGCACGGCATTAACCCCGATACCGACAAGGATGAAGTTCGCAAATCAAGTCCAAAAGAACCATTCTGCGGACTCGTTTTCAAAATTGCTACAGACCCATTTGTAGGCCGTTTGGCCTTCATTCGTGCCTATTCCGGCAAACTTGATTCAGGTTCGTACGTACTCAATACCCGTTCAGGTAAAAAAGAACGTGTTGCAAGGCTTTACCAGATGCACTCGAATAAGCAGAATCCAATCGATTTCGTTGAAGCCGGTGATATCTGCGCTGCAGTAGGTTTTAAAGAACTCCGTACAGGAGACACTGTCTGTGTTGAGTCTCACCCTATTGTTCTTGAGTCTATTACTTTCCCCGATCCGGTTATAGGACTGGCTGTAGAACCAAAGACTCAGAAAGATCTTGACAAGCTTGGTATGGCACTTTCCAAGCTGTCTGAAGAGGACCCTACATTTACCGTTCGTTCAGACCATGATACAGGTCAGACTGTCATAAGCGGTATGGGTGAACTTCACCTTGAGATTATTGTAGACCGTCTCAGACGTGAATTTAATGTAGAGATTAATCAGGGAGCACCTCAGGTTAATTACAAAGAGGCTATACGCGCAACAGTTCAGCACAGAGAGGTATTCAAGAAACAAACCGGCGGACGTGGTAAATTTGCCGATATTATATTCGAATTAGGTCCGGCAGACGAAGGAGTAACCGGGTTACAGTTCGTTGACGAGGTAAAAGGTGGTAATATTCCAAAAGAATATGTTCCATCTGTTGAGAAGGGATTCAAGGCAGCAATGGCCAATGGTGTTCTTGCAGGTTACGAGGTACCCTCTCTCAAAGTAGTTCTCAAAGATGGTTCGTTCCACCCTGTAGATTCAGATGCTTTGTCTTTCGAAATCTGTGCAAGACAGGCTTTCCGCAAAGCTTGTCCTAAAGCAAGCCCTATAATTCAAGAGCCTATTATGTCACTGGAGGTTGTTACTCCGGAAGAGTATATGGGAGATGTTATTGGGGACCTTAACAAACGCCGCGGTCAGATTACTTCAATGGATTCTAAAGGAAAGGCCAGAATTGTTAAAGCCAAGGTTCCACTATCGGAGCAGTTTGGTTATGTAACAGTTTTACGTACCCTCTCTTCTGGAAGAGCTACCAGTACAATGGAATTTTCACATTACACGGAACTTCCAGCCAATCTTGCAAAAGAGGTTATCGAAAAAGCAAGCGGCAAGAAGTTCGATAGTGATGACGAATAGTTTATATTTATAGAAAAATAAAATTGGTTAATATAAAATAAAATGAGCCAAAAAATCAGAATAAAGTTAAAATCTTACGATTATATGTTGGTAGATAAATCAGCCGACAAGATTGTAAAAACAGTTAAGGCAACAGGAGCGGTTGTTAGTGGCCCTATTCCACTCCCAACCGACAAGAAGATCTTTACAGTAAACCGTGCAACATTCGTTAACAAGAAAGCACGTGAGCAGTTCGAACTGAACTCCTTCCGCCGTCTTCTGGACATCTACAGCTCTACTCCAAAGACAGTAGACGCTTTGATGAAGCTTGAACTTCCAAGCGGAGTAGAAGTAGAGATCAAAGTCTGATAACTATATAACCGGCAAATTTTTCTAATTTTGCCGGCGTTTCCCGGGCCCATAGCTCAGTTGGTTAGTAGCACCTGACTCATAATCAGGGGGTCGTTGGTTCAAGCCCAACTGGGCCCACTTCAAACTCAGAGAGTTAGCATTTATTTGCTAACTCTCTTTTATTTTTTGCCATTGAAATTTGCCATTGAACGATGGGGTAAATTACCATGACCATTTGATGATATAATAAATGCTAAATGGGTCATATGGGTGAATATATTACAAAGAATTACATGACAATGACGGAAGTTAATATAATCTCCTTTTTCCGGTTTTGTTCCATTAATTATTATTGTTTTTCGCTTTAAGCAAACAAAAGCCACAAATATATATAGGCTGTACGAAATTGCGCTGGTAAATATGCTATTGAATATCATGGAATTTTATGGATTCTTGACCAATTGATTTACAACAAGATAATTACAAGCCAACAATCAAGTGAGAAATTAGTCATTTTAACAAAGAATAGGTTCTATGTAAATAATTCAGAACTCATAACTGAGATAAACAGGCGACTAAACTCGAATCACAACTGACGAAAAAAGAAAAGTTCTAAGTAATTTTCAAAATTGCAAAATTCAATTATTCTTTAACCCTCTTCTGTTAGTGAATCACAATGAATTCCTGATTGCCGGCAATCATTGAGGCGACACTGTAATCACGTCGTCCGTGGCGTAGTTGTGGAGGTATGCGCA
>JBAYMP010000083.1:0-5766 GCA_041663505.1 Bacteroidales bacterium
GCATGTCAATCTAGTTTGATTGACAAAAATAGAATTGAAATCGTTGCGCGCTTGAAAACCTTACAATTATCTATATTTCAATATATTCAAAGAACGTTAAATGAGTTTTAGTGGACACTTATGGAAAACCATAACAAAATTAAATTAAATGAAACCTCTTAGAAGCAATCAAACAACTGTCGGAAGAAAAATGGCCGGAGCCAGAAGTCTCTGGAGAGCAAACGGAATGAAAGAACAACACTTCGGAATGCCTGTTATTGCAATAGTCAACTCATTCACTCAATTTGTACCCGGGCATATGCACCTTCATTCAGTCGGTCAGTATATAAAAAAAACAGTTGAAGAAGAGGGGTGCTTTGCTGCAGAATTTAATACCATAGCCATAGACGACGGTATTGCAATGGGTCATGACGGAATGCTCTACTCCTTACCCTCGCGGGAGCTGATAGCCGATAGTGTTGAGTATATGTGCAATGCCCATAAGGTAGACGGGATGATATGTGTTTCCAATTGTGATAAAATTACACCTGGAATGTTAATTGCTGCGATGAGGCTTAACATTCCTGCGGTTTTTGTATCGGGAGGGCCAATGGAGGCCGGGAGAATTGACGGAAAGGATTATGATCTTGTAGATGTCATGGTTCAGGGGGCAGATGAGAGTGTGAGCGAGGAAAATTTAACAAAATTGGAGACACAGGCTTGTCCTACATGCGGATGTTGTTCCGGTATGTTTACCGCTAATTCAATGAACTGTCTGACCGAGGCACTGGGTCTTGCCCTTCCAGGCAATGGGACGGTACTGGCTACTCATATAAACAGAAAAAAACTATTTCAAAAGGCTGCAAAACTGATAGTTAAAAACACAAAAGATTATTATTTCAACGGTAATGAGATGGTTTTACCCAGATCGATTGCAATGAAACCTGCATTTATGAATGCAATGTCTCTGGATATAGCTATGGGAGGATCCACCAATACTGTTCTTCATCTTTTGGCAGTAGCCCACGAAGCCGGAGTTGACTTTACACTTAAGGATACAGATGCCCTCTCCCGTAAGATTCCAGTTCTCTGTAAAGTGGCGCCTAACGGGAGGTACCACATACAAGATGTTAACAGGGCAGGAGGTATAATGAGGATAATGGGCGAGTTGCATAGAAATGGTTTTATTGATGCCGGGGTTGCGAGGGTAGATTATCCGACTCTGGAAGAGGCTTTGGCCGAAAACGATATTATGAGTGAAAAGGTAACTTTTGAATCCCTTCAAAGATATATCTCAGCTCCGGGAAGAGTAAGGAACCTGAACCTTGGATCACAGGAGATGTATTATAAAAGTACAGATAAAGACCCTATTACAGGATGTATCAGAGACACTGCCCACGCCTATTCAAAAGAGGGAGGTCTGGCAGTACTTTACGGAAATCTTGCAGTTAATGGTTGTATAGTTAAAACTGCGGGAGTTGATAGCTCTATTCTCAAATTCGAAGGTCCGGCAAGGGTGTACGAGTCTCAGGAAGAGGCGGCAGACGGGATACTCGGAGGAGAGGTTGAAGCCGGTAATGTTGTGGTTATACGGTACGAAGGCCCCAAAGGAGGTCCCGGTATGCAGGAGATGCTTTACCCTACCTCCTATCTTAAATCTGTAAAGCTCGATAAGTTATGTGCACTGGTAACTGACGGCCGTTTTTCGGGTGGGACCTCCGGTTTGTCCATAGGTCATATTTCTCCTGAGGCTGCCGCCGGAGGAAATATTGCGCTGATCGAAAATGGAGACAGAATAATAATAGATATTCCCGCAAGAAAAATAAATATAGATTTAGCAGAAGAGATTCTGGAATTGCGCAGAGAGAAGATGGTTAAAAAAGGTAAAGAGGCATTCAAGCCTCTAAGAAGAGAACGTACAATAAGCAATGCCCTAAAGGTTTATGCAGCAATGGTATCCTCTGCAGATAAGGGAGGAGTAAGAATCGTTGAATAAAATCAGAAACAATTATGTCAAAGAAAAATGTAAAAGGAACAGAGGCTCTGTTGTTAACATTGTTGGAAGAGGGTGTGGACACAATTTTCGGTTATCCCGGAGGAACCATAATGCCTCTGTACGATGAATTATACAACTTTACAGACAAGATAAACCATATTCTGGTCAGACACGAACAGGGTGCTGTTCACGCTGCTGAGGGTTATGCCCGTGCAACAGGGAAGGTCGGTGTCTGTTTTGCAACGGCTGGTCCTGGCGCTACAAACCTGGTAACCGGAATTGCAGATGCTATGATGGATTCTACACCTCTGGTATGCATTACAGCTCAGGTAACTGCAGATATGCTGGGAACCAACTTTTTTCAGGAGGCAGACACTATAAGTATAACAATTCCGATTACCAAATGGAGTTATCAGATAACAAAGGCGTCAGAAATTCCGGAGATAGTTGCCAAGGCATTTTTCATAGCAAATTCGGGAAGGCCCGGGCCGGTGTTGATAAGCTTTACCAAGAATGCCCAGGTTGAGAAGACTGATTTTGAATATACCAAGTATGATTTTGTCAGCAAACAGAACAATAATATTGAAGATTCTTCAATTGCCCGGGCAGCTGAAATGATAAACAGGTCGGAGAGACCATTGATCATTGCCGGGCAAGGGGTAATTATTTCAAATGCAGAGAAGGAGCTGGCGGAATTCGTCGAAAAGAGCAATATCCCGGTAGCAACCACTCTTCTTGGGCTTTCCGCAATACCCAGCGATCACCCGTTATTTGTCGGCTTTGTAGGTATGCATGGTAATCTTGCTCCCAACCTGATGTCGCAGGAGAGTGACCTTATTGTTGCTGTCGGGATGCGATTCAGCGACCGTGTAACAGGTGACACCTCCAGATATGCACCCAAGGCTAAAATAATCCATATAGATATAGATAAGGCGGAGTTTAACAAAACTGTAAATGCAGACCTCACTATTCAGGGTGATGCGCGTTTGATATTGGAACTTTTGAGAAAAGAGGTCGATTTTAAAAATAGAAAAGAGTGGAAGAGATTCGCCGAAGAAAAATGGAAAATTGAAAATACTACAATCATTGACAGGTTGCTTGAAAACCACGGCGATGCAATAAGTATGGCTCAAGTCGTAAATGAAATTGCCAGAATCGGTGAAAGTGAGGCGGTTATTGTTACTGATGTCGGCCAGAATCAAATGTTTAGTGCTCGTTATTCAAAATTTAAAAACAGCAGAAGTCTTATTACATCCGGTGGTTTAGGAACAATGGGTTTCGGTCTGCCTGCCGCCATGGGCGCAAAGTTGGGTGTCCCTGAGAGGCAGGTAGTAGCGATCCTCGGTGACGGTGGGTTCCAAATGACCCTTCAGGAACTTGGTACTATAATGCAGTCACAGATCGGAGTTAAAATAGTTGTGCTGAATAACTCATTCTTAGGGATGGTTCGCCAATGGCAGGAGCTCTTTTTCGATCATCGCTACTCCTTTACCAGTATGATCAATCCAGATTTTGTCAAAATCGCCGAAGCATACAGTATACCGGCAAAGCGAGTGGAAAAGTTCTGTGATCTCGAAGAAGCTGTTACAGAGATGTACTCCGCCGACGGACCCTATTTTCTGGAAGTTTTGGTAGAGAATGAAGAAAATGTATTTCCGATGGTTCCGAACGGAGCTTCACTGGATAATATCATATATTAAAACTTTAATAGATAAACTATTATAAATAATTAAAAATGGAAAACAAAGAATACATAGTTGTTGCTTTTGCAAATAACCAGATATCGGTTCTCAACAGAATTACGGCAGCATATTTAAAGCGGCATATAAATATAGAAAGCCTCAATGTGTCGGAATCTTTTATCAAGGGTGTAAGCATGGTGGTTATCTCCGCCATAACTTCTGCCGAGACTATTGAAAGAATTGTAAACCAACTGGCCAACATTATAGATATAATCAATGTAGACTATTATCTGCCTGATGATTTGATATATAAAGAATTAGGGTTATATAAAATATCCGACGATATATTGGCAGAAAGAAGTTATTTCGAATACATTCTGAATCGTTCAAATGGTCGCATAATCGAGATTAACAACGAGTACATAATAATGGAAAAATCGGGTACCAGGCTGGAGCTTGAAAAGCTGAAAGAGGAGCTCCAAAAGAAAAATTTTCTTATAGGTTATTCCAGATCGGGAAATGTGATATTACACAGAGAATCAATAGAAAACATCTTTCAAAAAGTATCATAAACAGATTAACTAACAAATAAACAATTAACACAAAAAATTATGGCAAAATTGAATTTCGGCGGAGTAGAAGAAAATGTTGTTACCCGCGATGAATTTACACTTGTAAAAGCTTTGGAAATCCTTAAAAATGAAACAATAGCAATCATTGGCTATGGAGTGCAGGGGCCCGGACAGGCTCTTAACCTCAGGGATAACGGATTCAACGTTATTGTGGGTCAGCGGAAAAATTCAAAGACCTGGGACAAAGCTATTGCTGACGGATGGGTGCCGGGAAAAACATTATTCGAAATAGAGGAGGCTTGCCAAAAAGGTACAATTATACAGTATTTGCTCTCCGATGCCGGTCAGATTTTACTTTGGCCCAAGGTAAAAAAGTTTCTCACAGCGGGTAAAGCTCTCTACTTCTCTCACGGATTTGCGATAACTTACAGTGAGAGAACCGGGATCGTACCTCCAAAAGATGTGGATATAATACTGGTTGCTCCAAAGGGATCAGGTACATCACTCAGAAGGTTATTCAAGGAGGGGCGCGGTCTCAATTCGAGTTACGCAGTTTATCAGGATGCCACAGGAAAGGCGTTTGACAGAGTAGTTGCTCTTGGAGTCGGAATTGGTTCCGGTTATCTTTTCGAAACCACATTTAAAAGAGAAGTATATTCAGATTTGACAGGTGAAAGAGGTACGCTGATGGGCGCCATTCAGGGAATCTTTGCCGCACAGTATCAAATCTTGCGCGAAAATGGCCATACTCCTTCCGAAGCCTTTAATGAAACAGTGGAAGAACTTACTCAAAGCTTGATGCCTTTGGTTGCAGAAAACGGTATGGATTGGATGTACGCAAATTGTTCAACTACTGCTCAGCGTGGAGCTTTGGACTGGTGGAAGAGATTCCGTGACGCATCTCTGCCTGTTTTCCGTCAACTCTATTCAGAGGTAAAATCGGGAAATGAGGCACAGCTTTCAATCGACTCAAACAGCAAACCCGATTACAGAGAAAAATTAGATCAGGAGCTTAAAGAGATGCATGAAAGTGAAATGTGGAGAACCGGCGAGGTGGTCCGCAGCCTTAGACCGGAAAGAAGTAAATAATTAAGAATTAAATTGATAATGTCATATTTTCCCGCTTTAAAGGATATCTCAAAGGCAAGGTTGACGCTTAACAGCGTTCTCTCCCCCACTCCTCTTGCTTTTAATTATAACCTCTCGGAGAGATTCCATTCAAATGTGTTGCTAAAAAGAGACGATCTTCAGGTTGTCCGTTCTTACAAAATAAGGGGTGCATTCAATAAAATGAAGAGCCTCACTGAGAAGCAGCTGGCAAATGGTATTGTTTGCGCAAGTGCAGGCAACCACGCTCAGGGAGTAGCTTTTTCCTGCCAGAAACTGGGCATTAAAGGTACAATTTATATGCCCACAACCACTCCCAAGCAGAAGATTCAACAAGTAAGGATGTTCGGTAAGGAGTTCATCGATATTGTTTTGACAGGAGACACTTTTGATGCTGCAAACCATGAGGCTGTCAAGTTTTGTGAAGAGA
>JBAYMP010000084.1:0-5755 GCA_041663505.1 Bacteroidales bacterium
AATAACTTCAAATCAATGGATAACCGTTCAAAGTTAATTAAAATTTATGAGATTAAATACCACTGCCAACGGCTTTCGAACAACAGTAACCCTGAATTTACAGACCAGGAAGTAATGACAATTTCCGGCAAATTTCACTATTTTTTACCGGATCCCAGGGTTATACCTCATAGAAAAACCGTCTAAATTTTCTTTTTAATGATGTTTTAAAAAATGTTATGTACTAAAAAAAACAATATTAAATCTCCAAATATTTCAATTAGTTCTTTGTTTTTCAGTATATTTAACATATATTTGTACTATAATCTTTAAACTATCAATTTATAGTGGCGATTTTTATATGAAAAAGCTATTACATTTCTTTTGCAGGACTCTGATTTTTGTGTTTTTTGCATCTTCTATATTCAGTTGTCTTAAATTGAACTCCGATGAACATACTCCGGAATCTCCTGTTGGAATTATACCCGATAATTTTGACTGGAAAACCGTGAAGGAGCTCTCATGCACGGTCCGTGTGAGTCCCGTTACCAATATTGGCGACAATATGGTACGTATTATCAAGATATTTAACACTCCACTCCTCAACGACGGTGCTATGATAGCCAGCGGAGCTGCCCTGCCGGGTTCGCCATATATTGTAAAAATTACATTGGCAACTGTGATTCCAACTATCTATGTTCAGGAGATATTACCAAATGGAGTCAAAACGGTAAAGGCTGTCGATGTGACTGCCTCATTCCTGGATATCACCTTTTCACAGGTAACCAAAGCTTTTGCTCCGGCTACAAAATCCTCTCCGTCTCCATCAATTGCAATTCCAACCGGTTATGATGTTCAGATAAACGACAACAGTACAATCAATCTTACCGGTTTTTCATCCGGACAGAGCTCTGCCTATGGTAATACTTACAAATCCTATCTTATTCCGGCCGGGTTTGTCAGAACTGCAAGTTTAGGAACCGGCAACTGGCAATCTCATTCAATTCTTTATGTTAAAGGAACTTACAGAATTACCGGTACAGCAGATCTGAACAACCTTTCTATAGTGGTTTTAAACGGAGGTCGTGTTGAGGTTAAAAGTATAACTACAGGCGTTTCAAATGCAGATATTATTACTATTTACGTTGAAGCGGGGGGAACTTTAATAACCTCAGGCGGGATTGCAATCAGTAACGGTAAGTATATTGTCAACAAAGGGACAATGACCTTGGGTGGTGATTTTAATATTACCAACAGTTCCGATGTTTACAACGAGGGGACGCTTACAGTATCCAATACAGAAAAGAAAAAAAGCATTTTATTGTCAAACTCTTCATTTCTGTACAACAGCGTCTCCATCAAAGGTTATAGGGTCTCTTTATCTGACAACAGCTCTGTACTCAACGACTCAGGCTCGTCTCTTGAAACCGGAGAGTGGTACCAAAGTTACGCCACTACTACTAATAACCACGGACATATAGTTGCTACAACAAAATTTGCAACCGGAGGAGGCGGTACCATTAACAATTTCTGCAAAATTGTTTCCAACGTCTCTGAGTTGCAAGGGTCAATCATCAATTTGTATGAGGGTTCTCTCTTTAATTGTCAGACTATCAATTCTAACAATGTAGTCATAAATATGACCGGAGGAAGTATGCTTCTCACAGGAACTATAAATTCAATATACTCCATGAAGGTAAGATCCTCATCAGACAGTTATTCGGTATTTAAATGCACCGGAGCTATTCCAGATCTGAGATGGGCCGCCTGTGAATTTAACGGAAAAATTGAGCTGGTTCACTCGCTTTTGGTTGAAGGAAGCGGTTCCAACGGAAGGGTTCTTTATGAAGCTCTCTTCAATAACAATGGGTCAGTTTTGTCCAAAGTACAGACGAATAACATTCTGGCAACCACCTGTAACGATGCGGCCGGTCAGATAGTGGCTCCGCCACCCTCTGTAGTAGACAAAGACAACGATGGTGTTGCAGCTGAATTTGATATAGATGATAACGATGCAAGTGTCGCGTTTGTTTCCTACTTCCCTTCTTCCGGTACCTGGGGCACATATGCTTTCGAAGATTTATGGCCTTTAAAGGGTGACTATGACGTGAACGATTTGGTTATTGGTTTCAGAATTTCATATTTTACCAACTCTTCCAACCAAGTTACCGGACTTAAATTCGACTACAATATGCGAGCAGCAGGAAGCAAGTATAGCCTTGCCACAGCATTTCAGTTAGATAAAATTTCCGCTTCAAATATTGCCTCTGTCTCCGGACAGGAACTTTCCGGAAGCGCTCCGTTTACAGTAGGCGCAAATGGAACCGAACAGAATACTTCATTAGCCATAATACCTCTTTTCAATAACCAGGGCGCAGTTGTTTCGTACAGTGGATATCTCAATACAGAAAAGAATGCTGACTATGTGATTACTCCGGATAGATTTGTGTATGTAAAGTTTGCCTCTCCTGTTCAGCAGTCGGATGTTGCCATGAATTCATTTAATCTTTTTATAGTTGCCAATGCCAGGGGTAACGAGATTCATCTTCCGTCCTTTAAAGCCACATCTCATTTTGATGCTTCCACCACAGCAGGTTCCCAACTGCATCCGAATGATATATTCAAATACATAGACGGGATGATGTGGGGATTAATGATCCCGGAATCGTTCCTGTATCCTCTGGAATTCCACACTATAATCTCCGCATATACACACTTCGGAGATTGGGCCATCTCCGGCGGAACTAGTTATACCGACTGGTACAAACCTATTGCAGGTTATATAAACGAGGAGCACATTTACCAGTAGCAATGAACTTGGGCGGAATATTTTTTACAATATTTTTGTTGTATCTTTGAACCGAAATATTACCGCCAATGCGCAATTCAATACTTATAATTCCAATCCTGCTACTTTTTTCTTCGTGCATCGAAATGCCTGAAAACACCTACAAGCCTGATTTGAAAATAAGTCCCGATTTTGACTGGAAAACAATTGAGGCAAAAAAGATTTCCCTCACACAGATATCTTCTGTTTTAAATGAAAAAGGAGATACGGTTGCCTCTTTTCTCCCGCCGGGAGATTATGATATCAATGTAGGAAAATCCACTAAACTGACTGTCGTTCCGAGTCTGGTACTTCAGACTAAAGCAGGTGAGGGAAGCATTAAACAGAGAGTATATTTTCCCGCTCAGGGCAAATACGCTACTGTTATGTTCGAAGACCTTTTCCCGGCTAAAGGCGATATGGATATGAACGATATCGTGTTTGGTTTGAATATTGAATTTGAGCTGGACAATCAGGCCAGGGTTTCGGTTATCAACTTCAATATCCAACCCAGAGGAGTGGGTAGTTCTTATGAAAGTATCGGTCTTGCAGCAGATCTTTATCCTCTTGGAATAAACGGGCCGGATATAGCAGACCTTGTAAAGAAAATAACGCATACATCGGAGAACAAACTTTCAAATTTATTTAATGTTGATTACGGACCAAAATGGTACTCAGAGGAGCTGGACAACAACCGTTGTCAGGTTATTCCTCTTACAGCGAATTTCAGATCATATTTTCCTGGTGCCTCCGAGCTTTTTGTTAATGTAAGAAATATAGATCCGGCTATTGCCACCACCTCATTTACCGTTAGCGTAGAATTAAAATCAGTCTCATATCCATACTCGATGTTTTCATTATTAGAGACGCCCAAGGATGGAAAAATCAGCATAGATATATTTGCTGTGGTTGAGAGCCGTGATAAGGAGATCCATTTTAAGGGTCAACTGCCAACAGATAAGTTTTCTACTGCCTATTTCGCATATACCAGGCCCATGTCCGACTTTTCTACCATTGACAATTGGGTATGGGCCATAATAAGTGATCAGTCCATAAGATATCCTCAGGAGTTCGTAAAGATTTACAATGCCTACCCAAATTTTAAAGTTTGGGCAGAGAGTTCAGGTTCCACCGGTGTCGGCTGGTACTCTCCGTCTGTAATCGACAGCCTTTACACAAAAACAAATTATGACTACATAAACTAGTCAAACCAGATGGCTACTTTTTTAGTGATCTAAACAGTTCATCCCACTTTAGCATTATTATATCCTGATCGTAACGCCTGATATTTTCCCTGGCTTTCTGTCCCATTTTGACCCTGATATCCTCGTTTTCTATAAGAAAACTCATTTTTTCCGCAAATTGCCTTATGTTTCCCTCATCCACCAAAAAGCCATCTTCGTTGTCTATTATTATGTTTGAAGGTCCCACCGGACAATCAAAGGAGATAACCGGCAACCCACACGCCATTGCTTCAATCAGAACCATTCCGAAGCCCTCGAAACGGGAGCTCATCACATAGAAAGAGCTCTCTAAGTATTTTTCAACAATATTGTTTACAGGGTCCATCAAAAACAGTGAGTCCGAAACTCCTTTTTCCCGGATCAGCCCGGTCAGAAAATCCTTCATCTCACCTACACCATATATGTAGATTTTCCACTCTTTATGCTTGTTTGAAATAAGGGACCAAGCCTTTACCAATTTGTCATACCCCTTCTCTTCATATAATCTGCCTACACTTATTATCTGCTTTCCTTTGCAGTCACTCGCCCTTTCTGGAAAGAACGGTAATGGATTCGGAATTACCGTACAGCTTCTTATTTTACTCCAGCTCTCGGCATCTTGCTGTGTAAGCACCACAAATGCATCAAATTTTGCGGCTGCTTTTTCCAGCCGTTTAGTCCATATCTTTCCTGCGATCCGGTAGAGTAAATTCCGCCTTTGCATCAGGTGGAGGTTCCGGACAAATTGTTTTGGGACATGTGATTCTGCAATTTTTTTACTTCCGTCTTTTATTGAGAGTAAAAAATCGATGTCTCTGCTGATGGTTGTAAGGGTAAAGTCTGCCTTAAGTTCTTTAAGCAAGTAAGAGAGTTTGCTTTTATACAAACGTAGCAACTTAAGGTAAATAAAGCCTCTTACAAAGAAGGAGTGGCCATACTGTTCGTTGAAATTTACCCCCAGATCTATAAATTTCACCTTCTCAGACAATGGGAAGAAGAATGGTTTCCCACTCTGGTTTGCAGTAAGAATAAAAACCTCGTATCCAAATTTTTCCGCTAAGTAACTGGCCTTATCTACAATAACTCTGTCTGCTCCCCCAACTGTAGTGAGAGCAGGGTAAATGTATATGATTCTCATTTGAATATTGTGTTTTTCTTGAAATAATCTATATTTAATATAGTACCGTATATTTTAAGACACAGTTTGACAAATTTATCAATAAATTAAATATATAAACCAACTAATATTATGTAACTTTAATTTAAATTTGAAAAATGAGTTTAAAGATAGCATATTGTATTCCCGCAATCTATACTATAGGAGGGATGGAAAGGACTCTGACCGTTAAGGCCAATTATTTTGCAGATAAACTCAATTACAAAGTATACATAATTTTGACCGATGGTAAAGATTTAAAACCGGCATTTACCCTTTCTGAAAAAATTGAAGTTATCAATCTCGATATAAACTACGACAAGATACGGGGCTACTCCCTGCCTGTAAAACTATGCGTCTACTCCTTTAAGCAGTGGCTTTTCAGGAGAAGGCTCACAAAAACTCTGAATATTATAAAGCCTGATATAACAATCTCAATGCTTCGCAGAGATATCAATTTCATTACCCGGATAATGGATGGAAGCATAAAGATTGGAGAGATGCACATCAACAGGGATAATTACAGAGATTTCAACACTGGAGGCTCTGCAGGCAAAATTAAGAAATTGA
>JBAYMP010000085.1:0-5527 GCA_041663505.1 Bacteroidales bacterium
TCCTGATGGCAGGAATCAATCACATCTCACTGAATTTCCCGTTGGATACCATAGTAAATAATGTGAGATATATGGTAAGGTTGTCAAAAGAGATGGCTCCCGGTTGTAAACTATATGTTCAGAGCGTTCTACCGTTGAATGACAGTCTTTTGGCCTATCCGAAAGTAAAGGGTAAAAATCCTGAGGTGAGAAAACTGAACAACATGTTAAAGGCTATGTGTGAAGAGGAGGGGGTGAAATTTCTGGATATAGCATCTCTGCTATCGGACGAAAAAGGCGATCTTAAATTGTTATTGACAAAAGACGGCCTCCATATCCACCCCCAAGCCTATCAGATATGGGCCGGCTATTTGAAAAGCAACGGATTGTTAAGGTAAAAGATATAAAGAATATATGAAAATTAAAGGAACTTTTCTGGACGAGATTAGTCACGATATTCCCCACCAGAACTGGAGTGAAAAAGAGTGGAACCGGGATTTTGGCTATATGAAAAAGGCAGAGATTGATACTGTTATATTGATCAGAAGTGGATACAGGCGTTGGCAGACATTTCCCTCTGAAATTTTGACCAACGAAGAGAAATGTTACACACCTCCGGTGGATCTTGTTGATATGTTCCTGAGGTTAAGTGACAAATGGGGTATGAAGTTCTTCTTTGGGCTATACGATTCGGGTAAATACTGGGATAGTGGAGATTACGAAAAAGAGATTACGATAAATAAAAAAGTTATAGATGAGGTTTGGAGCAAGTATGGGAATCATAAATCATTTGCAGGATGGTACATCTCTCAGGAGTGTAGCCGCAAGACAGGCAAAATAATAGATATCTATGCAAGCCTCGGTCGTTATTGCAAAAAAGTTTCAGGTGGATTGCCAACAATGATCTCTCCATACATAGATGGTGCAAAAAACATAAGTCAGTATGACTCTGCAACCAAAAAGGAAGATTCGATCTCCTTGAGTGATCACGAGAAGGAGTGGAACGAAATTTTTGCAGGCATCAAAGATGCAGTAGATATAGTAGCTTTTCAGGATGGTCATGTTGAGTACGATGAGTTGGCCAACTTTTTAACCGTAAATAAAAGATTGGCAGATAAGTATGGAATAGAGTGCTGGACAAATTCTGAGACATTCGACCGGGATATGCCTATTAAATTTTTACCTATAAAGTGGGAAAAACTATTTCTGAAAATGAATCTGGCGCATAAGGCTGGGATAGAAAATGCAGTCACATTTGAATTCTCCCATTTCATGAGTCCACAATCGGCATACCTTCAAGCCGGACACCTGTATGACAGATACATTGAATATTTAAAATCTCTTGAAAAATAAAAGATAGAATTATGGAATTTCAGCAACTTGCTCATCAATACAAGGATGAGCTGCTTAATAATATTTTGCCCTTTTGGTTACAAAATTCTCAGGACGAACAATACGGAGGGTATTTTACCTGTCTGGACAGAGAGGGAAAGGTCTATGATACCGACAAATTTATATGGCTCCAGGGCAGGGAGATATGGCTCTTTTCAATGCTCTATAACAAGCTGGAAAAACGCAAAGAGTGGTTGGACTGTGCAATAAAAGGGGCAGAATTTTTGAAACAATACGGACACGACGGCAACTATAACTGGTACTTCTCTTTAACAAGGGAAGGGAGGCCCCTGATCCAGCCATACAATATCTTCTCATATACATTTGCTGCAATGGCTTTTGCCCAACTCAGCATTGCTGCAAACAATGAGGAGTATGCTCAAATCGCTAAAAAAACATTCGACAGAATTATCGAAAAACAAGACAATACAAAGGGAATCTGGAACAAAACCTATCCCGGAACAAGAGATTTAAAGGGATTCTCTTTTCCTATGATTCTTTGTAACCTCTCCCTGGAAATTGAACATCTGTTGGATAAATCACTTTTGGATAGTACAATTGAAAAATGTCTGAACGATATTCTGAATGTTTTTTACAGAGAAGAATTGGGACTTATAATGGAGAATGTAACCTTTGATGGTAAACTTTCCGACACATTTGAAGGGAGGCTGATAAACCCGGGTCACTCTCTTGAATCGATGTGGTTCATTATGGACCTGGGGGAGAAACTTGGTAGGGAGGATATTACCAAAAAGGCAGTTGAGATAGCTCTTAAAACAATTGAGTTCGGCTGGGATAAGCAATACGGTGGAATATTCTATTTTATGGATCTGCACGGACATCCTACCCAACAGCTGGAATGGGATCAGAAACTTTGGTGGGTACATATAGAGACTCTGATAACCATGATAAAAGGCTATCAACTTGCAGGATCAAAAGAGTGTCTGGAATGGTTTGAAAAGGTGCACGACTACACCTGGGAACATTTCAAGGATAAAGAATATCCTGAGTGGTTTGGCTACCTCAACAGAAGAGGAGAAGTACTGCTCGATCTGAAAGGTGGCAAATGGAAAGGATGTTTCCACATACCTCGCGGATTGTACCAGATAAGCCAGGTGCTCGAAAAGTGTAAATAGAAATGCGATGAGACGGTTAATCACCCTGCTTGTTTTTCTAAATTTCTCCGTTGATGAGAAACCTTTATCCGGAGAGGTAACTGAGAAGTGGGATGTGTTAATAATCGGCGGAGGAACCAGTGGCACGGCGGCCGGTATACAATCTGCCAGGCAAGGTGTAAAAACACTTATTGTAGAGGAGTACGACTGGTTGGGAGGTATGCTTACTTCTGCCGGCGTAAGTGCTTTTGATGGTAACTATAAGCTTAAAGGGGGTTTCTGGAGTGAATTCAGAGACTCTTTGAACAGCTTTTACGGAGGAGAGGATGCTCTTAAAACCGGTTGGGTAAGCAACATCCTGTTTGAGCCGTCTGTGGGCAATAAGATATTCAAACAAATTGCAGAAAAGGAGAAAAATCTGAGAGTCTGGTACAGGAGTGCCCCTGTAAGTTTCGAAAGGAAAGAAGGTTTATGGAATGTTGTTATAGCCAAAGATGGATGTCTGAAACAAATCAGGTCCAAGGTGATTATTGATGCAACGGAACTGGGAGACGTGGCCAAAGAGTTGGGAGTAAAATATGATGTGGGAATGGATTCTCGTTATATAACCGGAGAACCTGTTGCGCCGACAGAAGAGAATGATATAATCCAGGATCTTACATATGTTATGATTCTTAAGGAGTACGATAATGATGTAACCATAAAAAAGCCCGAAGGCTACAACCCTTCGCTTTTTTACTGTTCGACCATCAGTAAGAAGTGTATTGCTCCAAAAGAGAAAAACCGGCTTTGGAGTCCGGGAAAGATGATTACATACGGCAAGTTGCCGAATAATAAATATATGATCAACTGGCCCGTCGAGGGTAATGACTACTATCTTAACCTGCTTGAAATGAGCAGCAAACAGAGAGAGGAGTCTTTGAAAAAGGCGAAAAACCACTCCCTCTCTTTTTTGTATTATATTCAGACAGAGTTGGGGTTCAATAAACTAGGGTTGGCAGACGACGAGTTCCCGACAGAAGACAAATTACCTTTTATTCCTTATCACAGGGAATCCAGAAGAATTAACGGATTGGTAAGATTTACACTAAACCATATCTGCGATCCTTATAACCAGCCACAAAAACTGTACAGAACATCCATAGGAGTTGGAGACTATCCTGTGGATCAACATCATACAAAATACCCCGATTGGGGAAATCTGCCAAATCTATACTTTCATCCGGTACCATCCTACGGACTTCCATTGGGAGTTATGATCCCCAAGGAGGTCAAGGGGCTCATTATTGCAGAAAAATCAATTTCGGTCACCAACCTGGTTAACGGAACCACCCGTCTGCAGCCGGTTGTTCTTCAGATTGGCCAGGCAGCCGGCTCTCTGGCAGCTCTTGCAGTTAAGGAATCAAAAGAGATTTCGGATATTTCTGTAAGAGAGGTGCAGAATTCAATATTGAATGCAGGAGGTTATCTATTGCCTTTTCTGGACACCCCTGTCTCGCACAGGCACTTTAAAGCGGTTCAAAGGATAGGAGTAACAGGTATAATAAAAGGTGTAGGAATGAATAAAGGGTGGGAGAATCAAACTTGGTTCAGGGTGGATTCCCTGATAAGCGAAAAGGAGCTGACGGAAGGCTTTAAAGATATCTATCCTACAATAGTTGAGGTTAAAGATTCCGAAAACAGTGTGACGGTCGTATCTTTAAGTAATATTATTTCAGGCATAACCTCGCAGGGAACACCTATGGAAGTTGAGAACAAGATAAATGAAGAGTGGGAGAAAATGGAGCTAAAAAACTTTAACCGCAATAGAGCACTTACCAGACTGGAGTGCGCGGTAATTATCGACAGGTTTGCAGATCCCTTCAACAACGTAGCGGTAGATATTTATGGTAATTTTATCAAGGACTTAAGCGGTCGGAAGTGCACAACTTCCTTCCCTGCCAGTGACCCGAATATACGTTATGTTGGAAGAGTTGTAAAATCGGATTCAGGGAGTGTAAGTTTTGATTGGAGCGGAACATACTTGATGACAAAATTTGAGGGTAAATATTGTGCGGCGCGTGTTTCCGATACCAAAAAGAACTATTACAACGTGTTCATAGACAATAAGCTCACAGGTGTTATAACAACTTCCGGCACAGATTCGCTTGTAATATTGGCTGATGGAATAGAAAGAGGAGTGCACTCACTTATGTTGCAAAAGAGAAGCGAAGGAGAACAGGGTAAAACCACAATACATAAATTTGAGCTCTCTTCCAAAGGACGCTTCATTGGACCGGGTGAGAAAAGAGAGAGACATATTGAGTTTATTGGAAATTCCATAACCTGTGGCTACGGCACAGAGGGACTTTCCAAAAACGATCCCTTTAAGGCGGAAACCGAAAACTGCAATCTCGCATATGGGTGCATAATTTCCAGATACTTTGATGCTGATTATACTTTCATTGCCCATTCCGGAAGGGGCGCCGTGCGCAACTACGGCGATACTGCCCGTGTGTCTAAACAGACTATGAAGGATCTTATGCTTAACACCTTTGACGGTGATAAAGATATCAAGTGGAGCTTTAAAGAGTACATTCCAGATTTAGTTGTGATTAATCTGGGATCCAACGATTTCTCGATAAAGCCACACCCGCTCAGAGGGGAGTTCATTAAGGCATATAACCAGATTATAACCCAGATAAGAGAAAAATACGGGAACATACCTGTTCTTTGCGTAGCACCTCCAAAAGGTCCGGCATTTTCGTATACACAGGAGTATTGCAACAACAGCAAGGACCCCAATCTTCACTTTGCTGCATATCTGAATGGAGTATATAACAACGATTCCGATCTGGGATCATCGGGCCACCCCAATTATGAGGGGCAGAAAAAAATTGCGATGACTCTTATTCCGCACATCTCCTCAATAATGCATTGGAAATTGGAGGATAAGCCAATTAAATAGTATTCGACCTCCGACTATATCTGTAATACCCGCAAAGAAGTCTTTAAAAGGGTTGATGATGTTGTTAGTAACATATTAAATTATTCTGCATAAA
>JBAYMP010000086.1:0-5526 GCA_041663505.1 Bacteroidales bacterium
GAGAAATATTACAATAATTCGCATTGCGTCAATGTGTCATTATAATCTCAGGTCCTTCAATAGGTTCCAGCTCCTCAATCATTGACCAAACGCCACCCCTGTACTAAAGTACGTGCATGCGATTCAACGATTTCGAGCAATTCTGCACCTATATGGAATCCTTTACCAATCTTGAACGCCGTACCGGCCACTATACAGTCCGTCTCTACCGGTTGGACAGGATGAGAAAGCTTCTGGACCATATCGGGCATCCTGAAAGGGACTTCCTAACCGTGCATGTAGCGGGTTCAAAAGGCAAGGGTTCCACAGCCTGTTTCATTGCCCATGGCATCCGTGCCGCCGGTTTCAAGACCGGTCTCTATCTGTCACCCCATCTAAGCGACTATCGCGAGCGATTCACCTTATGTGGTGAATTCTTTTCAGAAAAGGACTTGCTGGAAGCTGCCAATGAACTGGCACACCGTCTGGAAGGCTTTACCTTCGCAGATGAACTGGGTACAACAGAGCCTACTACCTTTGAGTTGTACACCTCCTATGCATTCCTGCTGTTTTCGCTCACCCACTGCCAGTGGGCGGTTATCGAGACTGGACTGGGAGGGCGTTTGGATGCGACCAATACAATTTTCCCCCAATGTTCGGTTATCACTCCCATCGAATTGGAACATACCGCCATACTGGGAAACACAATCCCCCTGATTGCCGGTGAAAAAGCCAAAATCATCAAACCGGGTGTCCCGGTATTCATCTCCCGCCAACGGGAAGAGGCCCGCGCGGTATTCGTTGCCGAGGCCTATGAAAACCATGCCCCTCTCTACGATTTGGAGATAGAGGTGGAATCGATAGCCACCCACACTATGGAAACCGGCGAGAAGAGCCTGATAACCTGGAAATCTGGAGAAGAAACCGCCTTGCTGCTCGCTATGAAAGGAGAAGTCCAAGCCGAGAATTGCGCACTGGCTCTGTTGGTTCTCAAGTATCTGGGTCTGTATCGGCGGGGAATCACTGAATCGGCGCTTGAGCAGGCGATTCTTCCTGGGAGAATGGAGAAGCTTGCCTCCAGCCCGGCCTTGATCATTGATGGGGCCCACACCGTGCAGAGCCTTAGGCATCTGCTCAATTCATTTATGCAGCTATATGGAAAAAGTGGCAATACCGTGATATACGGTGCGCTGGAGGATAAGGATCATGTCCATATGTCCCAATTGCTTATCCCCTGTTTTGACCGGATCATCATTGCCAGACCAGGGACTTTTAAGAAAAGTGATCCGGAAGGACTGTTCCTCCTCTTCAAAGAAGAGGTCGGATCAAAACCATCACCCCATCTGTATCTTGAGAAAGATCCTTTGAAAGCCCTTGAACTGGCTTTGCATACTACCTCAGCACAAGGAGCCATCCTTTGTACTGGATCATTCTATCTGGCCGGAGAGATCGCCAGAGCCCATAAGACTCTCTGTGAACAGACCAATCTTGAGGAGGTAGCGGCAGGATGTCATTGAATTGGAGAGAGATCGAACTGGTGCTTTCTGAATTGCCTCTAGTGGGAAGCTCTCTCCAACAAGTGCATCAACTTGATTTCCACGCCCTGTTGTTCGAGCTCTACCACCCCAGGGAAGGCCGTTGGGAGTTGTATGTGGAAGTCGGTACCCCAAGCAGCCGCCTTCACCGGGTAGCTATCCCAACTACCCAGGAGAAGCTCAGGAAAACCGTAAAACTCCAGCGTTTCATACAGTATATCCGTGCCCATGTAGAGGGATCCAGAATAGTATCCGTATCGCAGAATCCAGGCGACCGGTTGGTACGATGGGAGTTGGACCAGCATGGATCGCCTTTGTGGATGGTGTTCAGATTCTACAGTGGAGCCGGTGCCAATGTCATCATATGCGACCAGCAAATGACCATTCTCGACCTTCTATACAGGCGTCCAGCCCGCGGTGAGATCTCCAGCGGAATTCTTACCGAAGAACGCAGACCAGAGATGGAAACACCGGTTTCTCCTAAACCGTATCCTATCAGGGAGCGCCTTGAGGGAATGTCTTTCAACAATCAGTTGGAGAAGGAATACCGCGCACAGACCACCGAACAAGCCTTAGCCTCATTGATTTCCCAAGCTGAAACATTGCGCGATAAAGAATTGTCACGCATCAACAATACCTTGACCGCTTTACAGCGCAGATTGGAGGAAGCCTCTTCGTATGAATCATATAAACGGAGTGCTGAATTGCTGGCAGGAGCCGCCCATCTGATAAAACCCAAAACCGAATGGGTGGAGGTTCCCGATTATTTCCAGGAACAGCCTTCGACAACCACCATCTCCCTTGATCCTCATCTATCAGCAGGGGAGAATATTGAGTATTACTTCCATACTTACCAGAAGATGAAACGGACTTGCGACAATCTCCAGCAGGAACTGGAAGCCACCCGAAAGGAACACGAAACTGTCACCCGTAGGTTTGATACCCTGCTTGCTGTCGGTCCCGATGGAATACCTGACCTCAAACGCCTGCGCGATGCCTTGTCCGGTCCAGAAACTGACCATCGCAAGGATCCTTTTTCCGGAGCTCCAGGATTACGGTTTGTTTCGGGACCCTTCACCATTCTGGTCGGACGCAATGCCAAGGAGAATGATGGATTGCTCAGACGTTGGACACGGGGAAATGACTATTGGATGCACACCCGCGATGTTCCCGGGGGCTATGTGTTCATAAAAACCATCGCAAAGAAAACCATACCTCTGGAAACCCTGCTTGATGCGGCTACGCTTGCCCTCCTCTATTCCAAAGCCAAGGATTCGGGGAAAGCCAACCTCTACTACACCCAGGTGAAATACCTGAGACGGGTCAAAGATGGCAAATTGGGACTTGTACTTCCCACCCAGGAGAAAAATTTCTTTATCGAACTGGACGATGGACGGGTAAGCCGATTATTTTCAACAGGTGGACATGAAAAAGAAACCCCCTGAATTGCTAGACATGTTCTATCCTTCCGATCCTGATGGATTGCGGTCCGTTGCCAGCAGGACTGGATATTGCCATGACCTTCCCGCATTGCCGGCCATACAGAACCTGCCCGCGGCAATCCTGGTTCCGCATGGAGCCTATCAATCCGTTCTTCCTGTAGTACGGCAGATATTCAACACGGTCAGTGATCTACAACCCAGACATATTGTATTGTTGGCATCCTTGCATCGGGAAATCCTTGCCGAAGATACTGGCTCTTTTCTTTTTTTACCTATGTGGGAGTTTTTTGAGACGCCTTTAGGAGATCTGCCAGTCGATACCACCACCCGCGACAGGCTTGTAGCATCTTTTCCACCTGTCCCGCAGGCAATCACCCTAAGGAATTCCTATTTTCTTGAGGAGAATTGCTTCGAACCCCTGTTTCCATTGATACAGATGTTTTTCCCGGCGATTCCGGTGCTTCCCATTCTTGGCGCCTGGCAGAATGGGATTCAGGATCAATATGCGGTATCCGCCCTCCGGTCGCTTCTACACATGGACACACACACCCTATTCATAACTGTTTCCAATATCTCAGACTACACTGCATGTGATCAAGCCGTTGGACAGGCCTATGCCTCGGTTGGATTTCTAGCAAATGGCGATCTGGATCGGAAATTGCCATCTGGAAGTCCCCATGGAATGTGTAGTTCTTCCTGGGTCCGGGCAATAGACACTCTGGCGGGTGGGACCACGGGCAACTGGCACACAGGATGGGTGTGTTCGTCTGGGCGTGTGGCCGCGCCATCTCTGGAAAAAGTGCTGGAGAAAGACCCAATAAAGCCAATTATTCAAGAAACATGGTGCATCGGCGCTATGAAGGAGTGGAGATGAATCCGTTCGAAATCAGCTATCGCACTGTAAGGGGCCAGGCTATGACCCATATCCTTCTGGGAGAGGCCGCAGGGGATCCCCCCAAACATCTGATGATGCACAAGAAAGAAGCTGGATATATTGTTCAGGGCGATAGCGTAAGCGAATGGTACTGGGACAACCTGATCGATATGGATGGCAGCCGGTATCTCACATTCAAGGAATTGCGGATACTCCCTTTTGACACGCTTTTCACCACTGGCAGGACAAGAGCACTGCAGACTTTACGGGAACTGGCCCAGGCCTTCCAGAAAGTGCCTGCTGGCTTTATCCATCCAACGAACGGGTTTATCGAGACCTGGCGGATATTCTTTCTTGAATCGGGAGGCTTCCTGCTGCTATCACCCACTCTTTCAGAAATCATATCGGCATCAGTTAAGGATGAGGACCGTTTCAAAGGATTCGGCCGATGGATCAAACCGGGAGTCGAAGCGCCTTTCGCACTCTGCCACCAATTCACCCAATTCCTCTACACCGCCTGCACCGGTTTTACCCCCTATGAGCGCAAACAGGTCCGTCAGGACCGTTGGAGACCGCTTCCACTTGAATTGGGTTTTTCCGGTGTCGATCCTATTTTGGCCAAATGGGTCGATAAAACCTTGGACCTATCCGCTAAAGAACAGCGGGCAACTGTTTCAGCGGCCTATAGCGGAGAAGGCAATCTCTCGTGGTGGCTTACACAGACACAGGACTTTTCCTGGCATGTGGAAGAAGAACCGGTCAACCTCGAAATCCTGATCCAACAGAATCCCCAGGTAGCCAGGTTCTGGAACCAACAGAACCGAAGTGCGGGAAAACGTGAGTTCTGGCGGAAAAACGGAGCGCTGGTCACTTCGATAGCCTTTGGTGCTATCTTGTTGTCCGTATTGGTGTTCAGTTGGATTGCCAAGGAATTTGAACCTCCCTATACCCGGGATATGGATGCTATCGGGGTGCTTGAAGCCTATTATCAAGCGCAAAACAACCTTGATTCAGAAAAACTATCAGCTTCTCTGGTGCGGGGTCTCAAAAGTCCCGCGGATCTGGAAGTAACCAGTCTGTTTGTAAACTCGAAAGTCCGTCAGGCATATGAGGGTTTGCAGACCATTATCCCTGCAGACGAATGGGTTGCCGGTGGACGGTCTGCGATTCCCGGTTATGCCATGGTGTACGGCGTAGCGGAGGTGGCAATCGAGCATCTAGGTGAGAACCGGTACCGCGCTTCCTACCACTACTTCAGCCCGTATGCGGACGATGAGTCCACAACCGAGGATCCAACCTTCGCCGATGCTGGAGATAAGGGAAGCAAAGGTGTTCCAGTAACAGAACTAGCGGTGGTTGAGGAATTTCTCATGACGGATGCGAAAGGATACTGGCAGATTCAGGAGATCAAGGAGATAACCAGTGAAGTGGTCGGAATCTATCGGATTGAATCATACGAAACGGGAACCCCTGATCCTGTAAAGATTCAGGACAACCTGCTTAAATAATCATTCAAGAGGGTTTCCAGAGTATCGGTATCGTCAGGATGCACCCAATGCACGTTGGGAAGGCTTTTGAAAAAAGTCATCTGCCGTTTGGCATAAAGACGGCTATTGTGGCGGATCATATTGGCGACCGTTTCCCATTCCATCTGGGCGGACTGTTGGGCAATGAAGAATTCCCTATAGCCAATACC
>JBAYMP010000087.1:0-5517 GCA_041663505.1 Bacteroidales bacterium
CATCTTGTCGGCAGGAATGAACGATAACTGATATGGCAACAGAATTATATCCGCACCGTTACTAACAGCATATTTTATTGCCAGAGCCAAATCCTTCACATAAGGCTCTCCATTGACGGCATTGGTTACCAGCGTCATCAACTTTGCTTCAGGGAAAATTCCGGAAAAGCCGATGTTGTTGACATCCCGACCAGCTATTATTCCTGAGTTCATTGTACCTGACATAGACGCTGATGTCAACAGCGAATTATTACCATATTTAAAGTCATTTATATCATTAGGATTATCTCCGACAATAGTGGCTCTGTTATCTATCGCAGTTGTATTAAATTCCGTTTGGAAATTTTTCAGAGAAAACTGTATCTGCTTATTAGCAAAATTTCTGTAAATCATATTCCAGGTCGAGTCAACGGTTTTATCTTTCATATAACCCTTGACCATACTTCCGTATAAATAACTGAAAGAGTATGCAATACTTTGCAGTGAGTCATTTTCAATGTTCTTCTCAGTCATAAACTTCTTGAAATCATCAAGTGATATTTCACACTTTTGTTTATTACTGAAACGTTCCGTTATCTCCTTATCCCACTTTTCAACATACTCCTTAAACATGAATGCTGTAACATATCCCGCATAAGTCTTTGCAACGTGAGCCTCATTACTGAGTATCAGATTGTAGAAATACTGATACTCCTTCATATCCACAGGGGTGGTTAAATATTGTCTCTTGCCGTCCACATATTTAAAGAATTTCTCACCGTCAAAAATCAGGTTCCCATACTTATCCTTGAGTCTCAGCCATTCACGAATTCCCTCCTTTGTCGTATAATCCATTGTCGTTCCATCTTTCGATCCGATAAAGTTCCAGCCGTTGATATCATCAATATAACCGTTATTATCATTATCAATCCCGTCCGGTTTCTCCTTCGGGTTGAACCACAATGATTCTTTAAGTGCTTCATGCTCGGCATCAATTCCGTTTCCAATCAAGGCAACAATTGGTGTCTTTTTTATCTTTTTATCTTTCACCAATCTCTTCGCCCCTTCAAGATTAATCCCGTAAATACCTGATTCCGGAGCCCTTTTGTACCAGCTCCCCTTTACAACACTTGTCCTGGCATAATCCTCAGGTCCGGATTGTGCAGCCATGCTGATTACTACTATTGACGCTATAAATAATGATAATATCTTTTTCATCTGCTATTTTATATTTCTGTGTTTTAAAATTTCTGTTTTTACATCTTCACCTCTCAGCCCTCTGGCTAATATTTTACCATCTTTACCTATGAGAATTATGAAAGGAATCTGAGAAAAGCCGTATTGTTTCTGGAATGGAGTGTTATAGAAGCCCCTATCGTCCCATAAAGCGAGCCAGGGAATCTTGTCTATATCCATTGCTTTAATCCATTTCTCTCTGTCATCATCCAAAGAGACGCTAATAAATACAAGGTCATCTCCCTTAATCTCTTCGTATATGTTCTGCAGACTTTTCATCTCCTTGCGGCAAGGCCCGCACCAAGAGGCCCAGAAATCCACGAGAATAAGTTTATCCCTCATTTGGGAAGTGGAGTGCATTACACCATTTCTATCAGGAAGTGTAAAATCAGTTAATTTTGCTCCGACCTTAAAATTATCGGCAGTCGTAAATATCTCTCTTATTCTGCTGCTGAGCAGATTTTTTTTAACCTCATACGAATAGCTCTCATTCAGCAATTTAAGAATCTCATATTTCTGAGCGAAAAATTGTTCGTTCTGGACAACAACAGAGGTAAGAACCATCGGAGAGAAGCCATTTTCTATCTTAGTCCAATCCCAGGCACCTTTTCCCCAGTTCTTAAATAGTCCTAAAGCATTATACAAACTATCAGACTGTGGGGATCCTATAATTTGAATATTTGATGTATTCTCATTTTTTGCATCTACGAACCCCTTTATCTGAATCGGAGAATTACCAAGAATCACATCCCTCTTAATCATTCCTATACTAAGCATGTAGAGATCCTCCTTGATATCAAGGATTCCTGAGGAAAACTCCTCACCACTTCTTACAACTCCATTAATTAGAGTGTCGTTGTTAAGATTTGTAAGCGTGACCTTTACGGATCCTATAGCTCTTATCTTACAATTCAGTCGGAACTGAGCTGTCGCACTGCCCCCCGCAATAGCGGTGAGCACCAATAGTGTCAATATTTTTTTCATTTATTAAGGAATCTGCGGTTTTTTGGATATTTTTTCAAGGTCCACTCCATATTTATCCTTCATATAATTTATTACGATAGGATACTTTTGGTGAATGATAGGGTATTTTGCTTTAGGACAAATCACCTCAATAGAGTCTGCTGAATATCTCATACATAGGTGAATATAGTCTATGAAGATTTGTGTCGGTCCGGTACTGGAAATTGAAGATAGCTTACTAAGATTAAAGTTTAAAGCAGAATTCATAATACCCGGAAAACCTCTTTTCAAATAGTAGTTTGGATCATTCTCTGTTCCTGTTGCAGATTTTACTGCAGTAACAAAATCTAAATCGGAGCTGAATCCCTCGGGAACTTTGATATTACCCATTGTTACCGCTTTCTTATAGATCTCCTTTAGCATTACTCCTCTACGGTAGAAATATTCGAAGGAGTTTCTTGGTCTATAAACTTGCGAACTATATGATATCGTTCCAGCATTGTTGTTTTTGGTCCAAGGTCTCACCCCATTCCAGGTGAAACACCAGAAATCAAGTCCCGCATAGTTGTATGTTGTTGCAGAAATATATTCGAGGTAGCCCACAACAGTCTTTTTATAAATGCTATCTGCCAAATAGAAGTATGGAGGGAGTACCTTTTTCGTAATTTGAGGTGTCAGGTTACCGAAAATTTGGTCAACTGCAAACATTACTGCCTCTTTTTGCTGATCCTGAGGAATAGCGTATCCAACTTTCCCAAAACCGGGAGAGGTCCATGAAAGATTAAAATCAACATCCTTGAAGTCCTTATATATGATTTTTACTCCAAATTGTTCGTTAACCCTGGCCGCTTCTATATCGAAGTCGCTGTTTCCCTGCGGGAAAGTAAATCTTTCAGATCCTTCGGATGTTGACGGTATAATTGGATCCTCTTTATAGCATGAGAGTGCCAACAAAGATGCAACAACAATTACTATATATGTTTTTATATTTTTCATAATCAATATTTAGCAGTTGATAATTTGTTTTGAACCAGATTCGGATTCAGATCAATAACATCGAAAGGTATTGGGAGCGTATAAGCAGGGTCGTTCTTCTCCATAGTAAAGGTTGCAACTACAACCCCCTCCTCTTTCCACTCACGTGAAAAACTCTCCATTCCCCATCTTCTCAGGTCGTACCATCTGAGTCCTTCGAAACACATCTCTCTACGGCGCTCCGATTTTATAAAGTTATAGAGAGCTGTCCCCGATCCACTACCTGCAGGAACTTTATAATTGGTACCTGAAGTCTTGAGAAAACGGTTGATTCTTAAATCCTCAAGAAGTTTAACTGCTTCCTCCGGTCTGTTTTTCATATAGTAAGCCTCTGCAAGCATCAGATATGCCTCAGAAAGTCTGAAAGCCCTTCCGAACTCAGTTGATAATGCCAAATAAGTAGTTCCAACCGGGAGCTTTCCGGCAGGGACATAATTGGAAACGGAGGTACTTTCCTTAAGAATGTAGTTGTTTTTTCTTAGGTCGGAGGCTTCGAACGAACTCAATAGAGATGGGGAGGCATTGAACATCCTACTTGTTTGGGATGTAGATGTAGGTATTTTATACAGATACTCCGTTGTAAATTTGTACATATCCTGGCTGCATCCGAAAAGCCAGATTGCCTCAGGATTGCTATAACTGGTAAACGTATAGTACGGCTGTGCAGATGTTGAGGTAAATGAATTTAGGTCCAGGAGCTTAAAACCCCAATCATTGATAACTTTATTTCCATACAGAATAACCCTGTCAAAATCCTCTACAAATAATGCAACTCTTGCTTGCATTAACTGAATCATCGGCATCGTAATACGTCCGTCTTTAATGAACTGCTTACTTTTTGGAAGAGTGCCGAATGCCGTCTCAGCTTCATTAAGGTCCTTAACAATCTGAACATAGACCTCTTCTACTGTTGCACGTGAAGGGTAGTTTATATCAAGATTACTGTTTAGTTTCAGCGGAACCCCTAACGCCTTTTTATTGTACGAATAGGGCTCCCCGTACAGATTCACGAGGTTGAAATAGTAGAATGCCCGAAGAGCCAGCGCCTGTCCCTTTACATAACTTTTCTCTTCGTCGCTACCTTCTACGTCATCAAGATAATCCAATACAGCATTGCATCCTAATATATATTTATAGAATGTTTTCCATGTATTGTAGTATACTCCAAATTCGTTGGAAATTTTAAACATATCAGGATGCCAGGCAAAAATAGCCTTATATTTTGTATAGCGGGATTCATTGTTGGAATTTACACAATTCTCAACTGTACAAGCCCAGTCATCGGTAAGTATTTCGTTGTACCCGAAAGCTGATGTAGACAGGTTGTTGGGGTCCAGATAGGCATCCCCTATAAGAAGTTCGCTCAGGGCATTTATATCCCTCGGTACATACTCTGTCTGTGACTTTGGCTCCAAAAATTCCGAGCAAGAGGTTACAATCAAAATAATCGATATATATAGTATTTTTTTCATTTTCAAGCTATTTATATTATAGACCAATTGATATTGACAGTGATAATGATTTAGGCATAACACTGTTTTTCAATTCCGGATCCAGTCCGTTAAATCTTTTTGAGGCAATCACAAATATATTATTTAGTGTGGCGGTTACCGACAAACTCTTTAGTCCAAGGTAATCCACTGTATTTTTGTTTAATCTCCAACTAATATCAATATTTCTGCATCTTAAAAAAGATGCGTCTACAACCTGGGCACTCGAAAGCGACCAAAAATCCACCAAATATCCTGAAGAACCGTTAGGAAGGCTTGTCAGTGTAGTAGTTGTCGGATTTATAGAAGGAATATTTGTATGGAGCTCATCCCCGGATTTTTTCCATCTGTTAACCAGCTGGCGACTTACATTGCTTTCACTGGATGGTAACTTCAGCCCGGAAGAGAATTCTGAATATGGATTGGTAAGTCTTGTCTTTCCGCCAAGAAGCATTGAGAATCCTGTTCCTACAGAGAGTGATTTATATCTGAAATTAAGATTTAAACCACCGGTAAAAGATGGAGTTGTCTCTCCGGAATAAACCAGAAAAGATGTCAGATCAGCTTTTGCAACCGCAGGATCTGTGTCAAACAGATTGAATTTAGGATTTCCGTTGTTCGGGTCAAGTCCTGCAAATGAGTAGGACCAAAATGCATTTAATGGATAACCTTCCTTAATAATTACTCCGTTCCTGCCTGTAAGGTATTGCGAAAGAGTTGTAGTAGAGATAGTTGGCCCGGTTGTGTTCCAGTTCTTGGATGAATTAAGACTTATACTAAATCCTTTATTTTTAGTATTAATAGGTGAGAATGA
>JBAYMP010000088.1:0-5458 GCA_041663505.1 Bacteroidales bacterium
AGGCTTTTCATAGCATTGTCCAAAGAGAAGTTATTGACAGATACGAATTTCTAAGTTTTTACGACGCAAAATCAACCTTGGCAGCACATAGGGACTGGTATAATAATAGAAGAAGACATGCAATAATTAAGATGACTCCAGCTAAGAAATGGAAGGAATACTTTGGGAGAGAACTTGGCTTAGACTCATTTCAAATTAATAACAGGAATGGCTATCTGCAGGTTATTGAAAATATCGAAATAAAACCTTATTTTTGTTTACCGGACTATTCTCTTGAAGAAGAAAGTTACGAAACCATTTCAAGTTTTAAGTCCAATTAATAGGGGTATGGTACATTATTATAAGATAATAATTATCTTTGCGTATTGATAAATATGCAGCTATGAAACAGGTAAGCAATCCATTTATTACGGCGGGTTATGTCTCAGCGGAATACTTCTGCGATCGTGAGACTGAGAGCACTGATCTGATAAATCAGATTACAAATGGCAATAATCTGGCATTGATATCACCACGCAGAATGGGGAAAACGGGGCTTATCATGCACTGTTTTCCCAATAATAAGATTAGATCATCATATTACACTTTTTTTGTAGATATCTATGCTACAAAGTCATTAAGAGACTTCATCCTCTCTTTGAGTAAGGTGATTCTGGAACAACTTAAACCATTCGGCAGAAGAGCCATTGAAATATTTGTGAATTGTGTCAGGACTTTGCAGGCAGGTATCTCATTTGATGTGGTGGGCAATCCATCCTTTAATGTTCAGTTGGGCGATTTGCATGATACCCAAGCTACTCTGGCGGAGATTTTCAACTATCTTGATGCAGCTGATAAGCCTTGTATCGTGGCAATCGATGAATTCCAACAAATAGCTTCCTATCCGGAGAAAAACCTCGAAGCACTGCTCAGAACTCATATCCAGCACTGCAATAATGCCCGATTTATCTTTGCCGGAAGTCAACGGCACATTATGGGCAATATGTTTCTCAGTCCGTCCCGTCCGTTCTATCAAAGTGTTTCTATGCTTTATTTGGAGCCTATTTCGCCGGAAAAATATGTAGAATTTGCAGTATCCCATTTCAAGAAAGCAGGCAAAACAGTTTCAGAAGAGATCATAGCTGAGGTTTACAATCGTTTCGATGGTACTACATGGTATATTCAGAAAATGCTGAACACGCTGTTTATGATGACGGAACAAGGCGGCGTATGCACTCGGGATATGATAGACGCTGCATTGGAAAGCATCATAGCGAGCTATCGTTATAACTATGAGGAAACTATATTCCGTCTGCCGGAAAAGCAAAAAGAGTTGCTGATTACCATTGCCAAAGAGGGGAAAGCCAAGGCGATTACCGGTAGTCGGTATGTCAAGAAATACCGCCTTACCTCTGCAAGTTCGGTTCAGGCTGCCTTGAAAGGATTATTGGAGAAAGATTTTATAACCACGGAGCAAGGAACATATTCCGTTTACGACAAATTCTTTGCCTTGTGGTTAATCCGATAATTATGGCTTGTATTTATGCACTGCAATAGTGAAAGTAACGTGAAAGTAACGTGATATTACCACCTATCAGTTGAATATGAGGATGAGTTATCAAACTTACTTGTATGGATTGAGGAGATCGGGAATAAATATGGGCACAGAGAAGATTTTTCAGATCTGAAGCAATTAATTCTGATACCTCTGCATTTCCACCGAATGTCCGATTTCAGAAGTCTCATGACATAGTGGTCAGAGAGCTAAGGTTATACTGTCTGGCAGCTAATGAGCACGTTGTTTTCTTATTTAATGGAGGTATTAAAACAGAATTTGAAGCAAAAGACTGTCCAAACGTAGGAAAGTATATTAAACAGGCAAACAGAATAGTCAAAAGTATTGACGCCCATTTTAACCATGAAATTATATGGAATGATAGTTACACTGATATCATTTTTAATTCTGATTTAGAATTCAAGATATGACTGAAAACAAAATTTTTATAAAGAAAAATTTAGCCATTTCAGAACAAATATCTGATATACTGGAACAAAAGGGATGGTCCCAGAAGGTTTTTGCCCAGAAAATGGGTAAGGAACCTAGTGAAATTTCTAAGCTTATGTTAGGCGCTTCAGTTATGGGGATTATTTACTCTACTGCACGTGGTATTATTTTAGAAAAAACTCACAACTCCTATTTGAATGGAGTTATTCTACCTGTAATTGACCCTGGTATTTTATTAAATAACAACCTAAGCAAGGAGATAAACAATTGACCTTGCCAAGGTTTTTCGTTGGAAATATAATTCAGCCAACTCTGGAAATATAATTCAGCCAACTCTGGAAACGAATGAATTTTTTATTACTTTTACATTTGAATTTCAAATGTGATTTTTATGGATAATTACAAACATCGCGTAGTTGACAACTTGCTTGAAAGAAAGTTGAGAGGCAAGGGCGCGGTACTAATACAAGGTGCTAAATGGTGTGGCAAAACTACCACTGCCGAGCAAAAGGCTAAAAGCATATTGTATATGGACGACCCTCAAAAGAAAGCTCAAAACCTACAGATGGCTGAATTCAATATGCAACGGCTGTTGCAAGGCGATGCTCCGCGGTTGATAGATGAATGGCAGCTTGCACCTCAAATATGGGATGCCGTGAGATTTGAAGCTGATCACAGAGACGCGATGGGGCAATTTATTCTTACAGGTTCCGCTGTTCCTGCCGACAAAAAGAAAATAAGTCATAGCGGCACAGGCCGTTTTGCATGGCTCACCATGCGTCCCATGTCATTGTATGAGAGCGGCGATTCTACAGGCGAAGTCAGCATCGGTCAGTTGTTTGATTCTGATGAAACAGTTGATGGCTATTGTGAACAAGAACTTGCCGACATCGCATTTCTTATCTGTCGCGGAGGGTGGCCTCGGGCTGTTTCTTTGGATAAAGATATAGCATTAGACCAGGCAAAAGATTATGTGGATGCGGTAACCAATTCCGATATTTCTCGCGTCGATGATGTCAATCGTGACCAGGAGTCGGCACGCAGGCTGATGCGCTCGTATGCCCGGCATCAAGGTTCGCAAGCTACCATTGGAACAATACGTGAAGACATGACTGCAGGTGGCGCTTTTGAAATAAGTGAACGTACAATTACTTCATACATAAATGCCTTAAAACAAATATTTGTCATTGAAGATATGCCCGCGTGGAATCCCAATCTGAGGTCAAAGACGGCTATCAGAACTTCGGATACTCGCTATTTTGTCGATCCTTCCATCGCCACGGCTGCTTTGGGCATTGGCCCTGATGATTTAATGAACGACCTGAATACGATGGGTCTGATGTTTGAGACTATGTGCGTGCGCGATTTGAGAGTTTTTGCAGATGCTTTGGACGGCGATGTTTATCATTATCGCGACAAAAACGAACTCGAATGTGATGCGGTGATTCATCTCCGCAATGGAAAATACGGATTGATTGAAATCAAACTCGGAGGCGAGACCCTGATAAATGAAGGAGTGAAAACTTTGACTGCCTTTGCTTCAAAAATTGATACCGGTACGATGAAGGCACCTTCATTCATGATGATACTTACGGCCACAGGAAATTTGGCATATCGGCGTGACGATGGAATTCTAATTGTTCCATTAGGTTGTCTTAACGCCTAACCTTGCCAAGGTTTTTTGTGCAATATTTTGGGATATAGACGAAAATATTTATATTTATGCAAATATTTATGTCATGGACGAAAGAATTTCAATATTAAAGAGATTCAACTATTGGGAGGCGAATTCAATTGATTTAGGCTATAGGCGTAGTGATTATACGGATAAAATCACAGATTACGTCGGTAACCGCCTTATCAAGGTACTTGTCGGTCAACGTCGTTCGGGAAAAAGCTACATTTTACGGCAGGTTGCCCGTCAATTGATTGACAACGGGGTAAAGCCGGAAAACACGCTGCTAATCAACAAGGAGTTTATTGATCTTGATTTTGTGAAAACCTATAAAGATTTGGACGAATTGATAAAGGCCTATCAACTGGTGTTGAAGCCTTCAGGCAAGGTCTATATTTTCATCGATGAAATCCAGATTATTGAAGGTTGGGAAAAGGTCGTCAATTCCTATTCACAGGATTATTCCGGGGATTATGAATTATTCATTAGCGGTTCAAACTCCAGAATGCTTTCCGGAGAGTTGGCGACATTGCTGTCTGGCAGATACGTTTCTTTTGATGTGTTTCCTTTCAGTTATTCGGAATATTTGGGTGTTACCAGCAAGAAGAAAGGTAGGGCAAGTTACCTCGATTATATGGGGGGTGGCGGGCTTCCTGAACTCTTTGTCCTTGACAAACCGGAATTGAGACGCAACTATGTGTCAGCCATCAAGGATACTGTTCTGTTGCGGGATATCATTCAACGCCACAACATACGCGATGCCGTATTGCTTGCAGATATTTTTACATATTTGGTAAACAATGCCTCCAATCTTGTTTCGATTACGAATATTGTCAACTATTTCAAGAATTTAGGGCGTAAGACAAGTTATGATGCTGTATCGACCTACATTGGCTATATTGAGGACACATTCCTCATTCATCGATGTGATCGTTTTGATATAAAGGGAAAAGACATCCTGTCGGGTAATGTAAAATATTATGTTAACGATTTGGCATATAAAAATTTTCTCTATTCCGGTTTTGGTTATGGGTCTGGATATCTTGCCGAAAACCTCGTTTATCTGGAATTGAAGCGTGCCGGATTTGACGTGTATGTTGGTATTATGCGCAATAAAGAGGTGGATTTTGTTGCTAAAAAGGCTGACCGGACTATTTATCTGCAAAGCTCCTATATGCTTATCGATGATGCTACCGTGAAACGAGAATATGCGCCGTTAAAAGCCATTGATGATAATTATGAGAAGGTTGTAGTATCACTTGATGATATTACCATGCCTGCAAATGAAGGTATCAGACATATCCAGGCATGGAATTTATATGTGGTTTTAAACACATAACCCTGCCAAGGTTCACACTAATAAATTAATTCAAAAAGCCAGATCGGAATCTTGTTGCAGTAGCCTGCTTCAATTCCATCCATCGCTATATAACTATTTTCAAATGTACACTCTGCCACAGTTTGAGGTATATATTTGATTAGCAGCGATCTAAAAATTGTAAACTAAGAATTTAGTTAATTTTCCAATTTTCATATGCCTACAAAACAACAAGTTACCTCAAACCGTGGCAGAGTCCCCCCTCACTCATCTCTAAAGCGTTCTTCACTCTTCCGCTCAATCATTTGTTCTCCAACATATTCACTCTTTAACTCTTCACTTTTCACTCTTAACTCTTCACTCTTAACTTTTAACTCTCCACTCTTCACTCTTAACTTTTAACTCTTCACTCTTAACTTTTAACTCTCCACTCTTCACTCTTCACTCTTCACTTTTTCACCAACTGCCCGAATGAAAACTG
>JBAYMP010000089.1:0-5331 GCA_041663505.1 Bacteroidales bacterium
CCAACATGACATTGCATCCCAAGTGCAAGATCGTTTCCAATTACATTGCATACGTCCTTCTTTTTGCAATTAAACTCCTTTTTAGGGGCTATGTGCTCAATTTCATAAAGTTTTTTTAATTTTGTAATAATCTCATCTCTTTCCATAGTTGATAATTTAAGCTGTTAGTAATTCTTAGTCCAAATATACAAAATTTAATTATTCTTATAATCAATGTTTTAGTGGAATTTTGTCATTTCTCCTTCATATTACCCCTTTCAAGCGGACGGAGAAGCGATAATTGTCTTCTGGTCATAAGTGTTATACTCAAAACTATAAATCCGAGGATTTTAAGTTTGTCAACTCATATTTTTGCTCTTAAGTCTCACATTTATCTCCTCCTTCACATCACTAATCCTGATTATATCGGAGAACGAGTATTTTGAATGGTCGACCAGGCAGGCGAAGGCAAAATTTACAGGAATGGCTGCAAGTTGTCTTGCATACCGACCAACAGTGTAATTGTTGTAGTCAAAACTGGGTGGCTCATATCCGTTGACCTCCAAAAAGGCCTCTATGGTCATGTGTGAATTCATGGTTTCATCCAGCTCAATACAATGCAACCTGCCCAAAGCAGAAGTAATGTTGTCATAATCACTCAGTATTTCGGCCACTTTCTCATAGTCGCTCTCATTGTTGTTTTCGTCCACCGGCGGATGATTAAGCGGACGATCAGAGTCGTACCGTACATCTATCTCTCCCTCAATAATTACATCATAAGGCAATCCCTTTTCGCTTTCTCTCTCCCTGAGAAAATCAAAACTCATAGAAACACACTTGCCGAGCAAGGAATCTTGCTTCCGTTGCACCAGGTCGTTCATAAAGCGCAACCTTTCAATTGCCTCTTGCGTAAATTCAAATCTTGCATTTAGCTTGTTTCTCCTCTCCCACAAGCAGTCCCTAATCAATTCTTTATAATTATTACTTGAGTTATTTAACTCATAAAGAGCATACGCCATCTGCTCCAATTCAACTACAGACAACTTGATAAATGACTTGCTACGCGTTAAAAAATCTTCCATAAAATATATTTTTTGCAAATATCCGGATGCACTATGCCGATATATGGCGCAGGCACATATTTCTTTTGTTTAAAATTTAAACTTAAGAAAAATGAAAAATGCTATTCAATTTATTTTATGTGCCCTATTCGTTTTAAACCTCAATATGCTTTTGGCACAACAGACCAACCGGTATGAGGTCACTACCGAAATTCTAAATGTTAGGACTGAGCCAAACTCCAATAGCAAAATTTTGGATAAACTTGTTAAAAGCCAAGTTGTAGAAGTCGTCAAAGCTGTTAATGACTGGTCTTTGGTAACTTATCAAACAGTAGATGGAAAAATCATTGAAGGGTATGTTAAAACCAATCTGATTATAAAACAAACTCAAAAAGAGGTTGCAGAAGAAGCAGTCAAAGAGGATGTTAGTAAGTATCCAAGTGTCATGTATGTCATCTGGGGTAGCCTAATCTTATGCTTTGTATGCTATATCATTGCTATGATAAAAGCTAGGAATGGAACAATGACAGTAATTGCTAATTGGTACGATTTCACACTACTGGTTTTCCCATTTATTTCTTTGATTGCAATCTTTATAGGTTTTCTCGTGAGTGCACAGCCTGTATTTTTTATTGTTGTATCAATAATCGGATCTCTGTGTTTTATCGGTAGTCTTGTCTATTCTGTCGTTTCCAATAGTGGAAATATTTTCAATATTATAATTTCAATTTTTGCTAAGATTTTCGTTTTACTCATTTTAGGGTTTTCTGTATTATACATTTTTAGAGGGAAAAAGAAAGAAAATTCCTTTTACGATGATATGAAGCACGACGCCAGTTCCGTTGCAGCAGTCGGAATCGCCGGCTTCTTAATTTTTAGTTTAGTTGGACATGGTCAGCATCAAGACTTAATTGAAAAAATCAAGACAAAAATACAATAGAATGATATTCAGAATTAATTAAAATCTAATAACCGGACGAATAATGGACTCTCTTAATATAATCCGCCTATCGGGGGCTAAGGTAGCTTTTGATAATAAAATTCTCGGTCTGCCGTTTATTGAAAGTATGTCTGCACCAGAAGATATTGCTAAAGATTTTATTGATAGAATTAAGGATGACTTACTCAAATTCAATACTGTCAGGCAATTTGATCATACTTATTTTAACTTGTTCGTCAGAGCATTTATGTATGCTTACGGGAAAGGTGCAGAATATGCATTTTTTATCAGAACCGGCAACATGGTTTCCAGAATTGACTATGATTTTGACAAAACCATGCATGGTAAGTGCGGAGAAAACCTTCCCGATAGTTTTCGATTTGAATTAAATGCCAAATCAAGCGTAATCATTGAGATGTATGTTCAAATGTTTAGAGCAATTAAAGATTCTCATGAACAATTAATATCCGAGGGGTTAAATTTTGAGCACGTTATTTCAGTAGTATTAAGTGCTGCTTTCTTTTGGGGGCAAGCGATCTGTTGTACTGTTGAATTGTCGGAAGTAGATAAATCAATTGCATATCAGCCGGAGAATGATAAACCTTATGATTCTAAGAGCTATACCCAAAACTATAAACCAGAGGATTTTCAGTTTGTCAACACATATTTTTGCTGTCAAGACTCACCTTTATCTCTTCCTTGACATCGTTAATCCTGATTATATCGGAGAACGAGTATTTTGAATGGTCAACCAGGCAGGTGAAGGCATAGTTTACTGGAATAGCTGCAAGCTGTTTTGCATACTGATCAAGACTGTAATCGTTATATTCAAAACCTGACGGTTCATATCCGTTGACTTTCAGAAAGGCCTCTATGGTCATGTGTGAATTCATGGTTTCATCCAACTCTATACAATGCATTCTGCCCAAAGCTGTAGTATGGCTATCATAATTACTCAGTATTTCGGCTGCCTTTTCATAGTCGCTATCATTGTTGTTCTCGTCCACCTGCGGATGATTAAGCGGATGTCTATAATCGTACCGGACACTTATCTCTCCCTCTATTATTATATCATAAGGCAATCCCTTTTCACTTTCTCTCTCCCTGAGAAAATCAAAACCTAAAGAAACACACTTGCCGAGTATGCGTTCTTGCTTCTGTTGCAAGAGGTCGTTTATAAAGCGCAACCTTTCAATTGCCTCTTGTGTAAAAACAAATCCGGCATTTAGCTTGATCTGCCTCCTATGCATGCAATCCCTAATCAAAAGTTTATAATTATAACTTGGGCAATCTGCCCCGTAAAAAACATACGCCATTTGCTCCAACTCCCTCACAGACAAGTTGAGCAATGGATCGTTAAGCGTTTGAAAATTTTCCATAGAAATATTTTTTGCAAATATCCGGATATACTATGCCGATATTTGGCGCAGGTGCATATTTCCTTTGTTTAAAATTCCGAATTATGGAAATATCTACAACTATTATAGAGTTAGATGAGCTAAATAATCCACCTGAAATAAAACATTTAGGTTCAGCATTAGAGGATATTAATAAGCTTACTTCAGATTGAGCTTCTCGGGATATATTTGTTATTGTCGGGCGACCTGCAACATGTAAAACGTCGTTAGCTACTAGGTATCGCAAAACATTTATTGGAAAATAAGGACAAAAGCCTTACCCACTTTTCTTTAGAACTGGGTTTAAATCAACTCTGCACATTATTATCTGTTCTTTACCCATATTATGATACAGAAATATTTGTTGATGCAAAGCCTGAGGTTTACAACAGTGTGCCCGAGTTTATAAAGCCCAGAGTATTTGTAGTAAGCGAAAGTTATATGTCTAATCTTACATTTTCGGGATTAACTGATAAGGCTAGGCGACTTACGGAGCTATACAATGTTGAAGTAATAATTTTTGATCCATTACGATAAATAGAACCTTCTTGTAATTCTGAAAAGAATGTTTCCAATATAATGTTTTCTCTAAAAATGCTAGCTCGGGAATTAAATGTGTAAATTATTGTATTGTCAGAGATTCGTACTGTACATTTAATCTAAAAGGCAGGGATGATCTATCCAAATCCTAAGGACCTGCTGCTATAACAACAACTTTATCGCGCTACACCATATTTCTGCCCCATGTTCTCCACTAGCTCACGAATCTTCTCCCGCAGTTCCTGTGGTTCAAGCACCTCTACAGTATCTCCAAGGGAGAGCAGTTGCTGGCATAGGTCGTAGGTAGGGCAAATCTTGAGCTCAAACAACGAATACTCATCACCCCTGTCAATCTCCTGCTGAGATTCGTGCAGTGGCAGATTTCGAAGATAATTGCTCTGAAACGCCGTCGCCTTGATAAGTGTTCGTTTTGCATCGACCCCTTGGTCCTTGATAATGCCAAAACAATCTTTATAAAACGCCTTTGGATCGAAGTCCCGCGGATATTTAAATTTGGTATTGGTAATTTCCACACTCTGCATTCTGTCAAGAGCATATACATGGACCCCTGGGTTGGATATATCCGGAGGTACCCCCATCAGATACCACCGCTGGTGAAAAAGCCTTAGGAAATATGGCTCGATGTGAAGATCGCGAGGCTCCGTCCAATAGTAAGTCTGATATTTCACAAGCACCTGAAAACCTTTGCGCATAGCATCGGTAATGGGGTCGATAAATTGCATACCCGACGGAGTATCCTCAAAGATGACCCTTCTTTTTAGGTCGATGCGCTCTTGTAATATATTGTTGAGTGAAAAGCTGTTAAGGAGCCACATTTTCAACTGGCTGTTGAGCATCCCTTCTGTATCGGCCACATAATAGGTGTTTGTACTCTTGTCGCACTCGATGTTGATGTCAAACATATCCTCAATATCCCTGCGGTGGTTATGAAATGTCCTGAGTGGAATCTCGCTCCTTTCTTTGTCTCCGTTAAGCCACTTGTCGTTAATATCTGCGAAAGATATTTTCCCGTTTCTGTTGATTATGTCTACCAACCAGATGAGATTGTTGATTTTATTCTTTGCCATAGTCTTTTCTATTTGCCCTTTTCTTTAACAGTTTAGGCTGATTTTAATTCTGATGTAAAGATATTGTCCAGTTATGCTAATTATTGGCATAGTAAAGCTAATTCTTTGTATCGGAATTTCAAAACTTGTATTACAATAGACCCCGGACCGCTCATAGAGAGATAGGAATTTAGCATGCTCTTCACTGTTGAATCGTATAGAAAGTCGTATGCTTACCGGGTCTAATTTCGGAGGCCGTCCGCCAGTATGTTTTGTGCTCATATATGTTTATGGGTATTTAGAATTTCCCGACTTCGGAGGGAAATTAAGATATTAGGTTTGGCAAG
>JBAYMP010000090.1:0-5198 GCA_041663505.1 Bacteroidales bacterium
GGATTTTATTATAACATACCTTTCGTGTATATTTGCACACGAAATGGGGGCCCATAGCTCAGTTGGTTAGTAGCACCTGACTCATAATCAGGGGGTCGCTGGTTCAAGCCCAGCTGGGCCCACTTAATAATCAAGCACTTACAGAAATGTAAGTGTTTTTTTATGCACAAGAGTGAACTCGAAGTGAACTTGTAAGTGAAATATTACAGAGAAATTGGATGCTAGAGATCCTGATCCAAATTTTGTTTTAAATTTATAGCAGCCATGACCGCTTTACGGTCAAAGAAGATTCGTTTTCCAATTTTGTAGTAAGGTATAGTACCCTCATCCTTCATTCGCTGCGCCGTTGCCGTAGATATCATAAGGAAGTTTGCAAGTTGCCGAATGCCTCGCAAGGGTAGTTCCTCCTTGGTGTTCTTACTTTGGTGTGCTTGAATAGAGGCCGCTTGTGATAGAATGTATTCCGCAAACTCTTTTAAATCAGAAATCGTAACAGTTATAGTGATGTTGCCACCGAGTTTACTTAATGATTCTATTTTGTTCATGCAAAACGAGTATAATGACACCACGAAGGTAAAGCCAGGTATAAAAAAAAATACTCCCGCGGGAGTGTCGCGGGAGTGGTGTCAAAACGCTGTATATAAAAATGAGTCAGACCTTTAGGATACGAAAAAAGTTGAAAACAAGGTTGGCTCTTTTGTATTTTGCCCCATACTTACCTTCTTTTGCATTACCAGTATCTTTACCAAATTCTTCTTTTTCACCATTTCTATATGCTTTGCCAAGTGTCCCTTTTGTAAGGCCGAATAATCTGTCAAACAAAGAGAAATTGGTTTTCCCGTTTTGGATGAAGGGATGCTGATTCATTTTCTTACAAAATTCGTGTGCAAAAATGCCTAATTGTTCATGGCTCGTGGTTTCCGGAAAGGTAAAATTTTCATCAAAAAAGCCTTTTTCCTGTGCTGCTTCTATGATTTTCCATGCCTTGTCATAACTTCGTAAAATCTTAATTGCCTCCTGTTTTGCTGTATCTTCGTGTTTTACAATAATTTGTTGTTGAGCTATCTTTTCCTTTTCTAGGGCAGCCAAAATCTTCTCTTTATCGGGTATATTGTCCCTAATCGGGTCAATATTACCCATAGGATAGTTACTATTGTATTCGCTCGATAAAAGATAATATAGATAACCAAAGGTGTCTTTGTCATCCCTGATGACTGAAAGCAACTCCTTTCTAAAGGCAGGGGCCATAAGTCCATCAATCGCACCAGGTAATAATTCAATGGGCTTTTTGTCATCCGTATAGAGGTAATCCCGACAATAATTCTCTGTTTTGTACTCAGATGCACGCAGTGGAAGTAGCTCATTAACAACACGCTTTAAATCCGTTTTAATGCTTTCGACAGGAACATCGTTGTCGATTTTTCTTTCAATTTTTTCAACAATACTCATAGGTGCATAATGCTTAACTAGGTTTCATTTTTAGTTCTTTTTCAGCAACATTCTTCCGGCAATGTCCCAGAACCTGGTGAAGAATTCCAGAAGTTTACTAAGGACGGACTCTCGCTTCTTGCTGCGTTCTCCTGTCGGCGAAAAACGGGAAACAGGCGGCAGGACTTTTGTGAGTGCGGTTCCTGTAGAGGGGACATAGCCATCCCGGAAAGCGTTGTCCATGAAGCGGTATGTCTCCTCCCGGTTCAGTCTCTCTTCCTCTATGATGCGATCCAGCTCTTCTACTTTCTTTGCTTCAACGAAACTACTCCAATCATCATCCACCTGTGAGGATGGCGTCAGGGAAGCAATAAACCGCAATATGAGGTCCTTCTTATTACGCAGGTCTATGCTGGCATCTATGGCCTTGTTTATGGTCACTACAATCTCCTTGTCTTTGAGGTTGCCCTCGTGATACTGCCGGACCAGTGCCAGGATGTAATCTATATTGATTTCCACCTGCTTTATGAGCTCCATCTCAAAGACAATGTCGTCTATGATATCCTCGCTTTCCTTCTTTATCTTGCGGTATTGGTTATACAGGTCAATATAGACGCTGTGGTAATCCTGAACATCTCTTTCAGAAAGGATCTCGTTGCCTGTGAATTCATCAAAGGTGGACAGGATATTCTTTAGCTTTAGAATTGCCCCGTAAAGCCTGATAAACTCCTTTTGCTTTTCTTCCCCGACAATCTGCTCGGATAGTGGATACTCTGCCTGTAGGCGGCCTATGAGCTCGACATAGCCGGCCACCTTCTTCTCCCCGTCCATGTAGCCATTGTAGTATTCCTTGTAGCTCTTGAGCAGCACAATCCCGGCTGCCTCCTTATCGCCAAACAGGGCTATGCTTTCGTTGGTGGCTTTTTCCAGGTTCCTGAAGCAAACTATATTGCCGAAGGTTTTGATGGTATTCAGGATGCGGTTGGTGCGTGAATAGGCCTGCAGCAGTCCGTGCAGCCTTAAATTCTTGTCCACCCACAGGGTATTAAGGGTTGTCGCATCAAAGCCGGTAAGGAACATATTGACTACAAGCAACAGGTCAATTTCCCGCTTTTTCACTTTCTCTGAGACATCCTTGTAATAGTTTTGGAAGTTCTGACTGGAAGTGTCATAGTTTGTTTTAAACATGGCGTTATAGTCCGCTATGGCAGCATCCAGGAAGTCACGTGAACTCTTGTCCAGGGATCCGGTGTTTTCCAGGTTTTCATCCTCTATCATACCCAGCTCCTCGTCCACCGGGTCGTTCACGCCAAAGCTGTATATAGTGGCTATCTTCAACTGCTTGTCGCTGGGCAGGGCAGCCATCTGTTTTTTGAACTCGGTATAATATTGCATGGCCACCTTGATGGACGATACGGCAAAGATGGAATTAAAGCCGGCCAGGCGACGGTCGTTGAGCTTGTAGAAAGAGTTGCGCTTGGTCTTGCGGTCAAAGTTCTCAAGAATATAGCGGACAATGTTGCTTATGCGCTCCGGCGCTGCCAGGGCTTTCTCCCGGTCAATATCCCATACCTTAGTATCGGCAATCTCATCCTCTTCCCGCATGGTGCGGATGTAGTCCACCCGGAAAGGAAGCACATTCTTATCGTTGATAGCGTCAACAATAGTGTAGGTATGCAGCCTGTCTCCAAAGGCCTGGTCTGTGGTGCGCAGGGCAGAAGGCCCAAAGCCACCGGCATTGACGGCAAATATCGGGGTACCCGTAAAGCCGAAGAGGTTGTACTTCTTAAATGTTTTTGTAATAGCCACGTGCATTTCCCCAAACTGGGAGCGGTGACACTCGTCAAAGATGATGACCAGGCGCTGTGTAAAGGAAGGATGGTTCTTGTGCTTGCCAACCAGGATGCTCAGCTTTTGAATGGTGGTGATGATGATCCTGGCCTCGGGGTCCTCCAGCTGTCGTTTCAGGATGGAGGTGCTGGTATTACTGTTGGCAGCTCCCTTCTGGAACTTGTCATACTCGCGCATGGTCTGATAGTCCAAATCCTTTCTGTCCACCACAAACAGCACTTTGTCAATGTAGGGAAGCTTGCTTGCGATTTGGGCTGTTTTAAAGGATGTGAGCGTCTTACCGCTGCCCGTGGTATGCCAGATGTATCCTCCTCCCTTGACACTTCCATAGGTCTTGTAATTATGTGAAACATTGATTCGGTTGAGTATTCGCTCAGTAGCCACAATCTGGTATGGACGCATGGCCAGCAGTATCTTATCTGTAGTATAGACACAGTATTTGGTTAGCAGGTTAAGGAGCGTATGCCGGGCAAAGAAAGTGCGTCCAAAGTCCATAAGGTCAGTTATGGGACGGTTGTTGGCATCGGCCCACCAGGAGGTGAACTCAAAGCTGTAGCTGGTGCGTTTGCCTTTTTTTACGCTGCTTTCGGCTGCTTCACGGATATGGGTCGAGCGGGTGGTGTTGCTGTAATACTTGGTGTGTGTACCATTGGATATTACAAATAGCTGCACGTATTCAAAGAGTCCGCTCCCGGCCCAGAATGATTCCCGGCTGTAACGGTTGATCTGGTTAAAGGCCTCTTGTATATAGACGCCTCTTCTTTTAAGTTCCACGTGCACCAGTGGCAGCCCGTTTACCATGATGGTCACATCGTACCGGTTGGGTCTTTGCCCTTGGTCGGTTTCATACTGGTTGATTACCTGCAGACTGTTGTTGTGGATGTTGTCCTTGTCTATGAGCCGGATATTCTTAATGGTGCCGTCATCCCTTTTGAGTAGCTGTATGTGGTCTTCCTGGATGATATGCGTTTTTTCTTCCACGCCCATGTTCAGGTTAGTAATCCTTGAAGAAAAGAACTGCCCCCACTCTTTGTCTGTAAAATGGTAGTCGTTCAGGGCTTGTATTTTACTGCGCAAATTATTAATCAAATCACTTTCCGAGGTGATGGGCAGGTACTCATAGGCCTGGGCCTGCAGCAGCTCAATAAACGCTTGTTCCAGGGCTGCTTCGCTCTGGTAGGCAGTCTCCTTCCGGTAGGGAGGCGTGTATTCAGCAACGACGGTGCTTTCCGGGTTTTCAACGACTAGCTTAAACATGTGTTACTATATGTTTATTCGACAATTCAGTAAACCAGCCAGGAGCCAAGGCCAATCACTTTTTGCCAAGGTAATGCTTCAAATACCACTCTATAAACTGTTTTTTATCATTCTCCATTCCATAACCGCTCCAATGACAATGCCGGTTGAAGAGCAGGGCATTTAAGGTGATGGGGAATCCGTCATCTGCATTGAAATCCTGCATGCTGTATTGTATGTATCCTGTGGTGTTGTACCCTTTCTCAGCCCTTAATTCGTCTCTTTCCACCCACAATTTCTCGTAAAACCAAGAACTAGAGGCCTCTTTTGCCTTTATGGACTCAGGGCATTCCTTTTCTCCCTTATAATAGCGGCAATATTTGATCAAGTCTTCTGTCATGGGTTTCGCACTAAGCCCGCTTAAAGGTTAACAACTTGTTTCTATAGTATTCGTATTGTTTGCGCCGGGCATCAATTTCAGCCGGCAAGCCTATGGATATGTCATTGACCAGGGCATCGAACTTGTCCAGTATGCCCACAATGCGTTCCTGCTCGGAAAGGGGAGGAATGGGGATTTTTGCTTGTTTTAGTCCAAATGCACTAACAGATGAGATTTTACCGGATGATATATGTTTTTTTATCTGAGAGCGGAAAAGATTCGTTCTTAGATAGTAGGATACATA
>JBAYMP010000091.1:0-5166 GCA_041663505.1 Bacteroidales bacterium
AAGCCTTTGTCAAACAATTGATCGGCTAGTTACTCAAATTAAAGACCCTAGCAAGGTTCCAGCACTAAAACAAGAAGCTGATACTATAAAAGCATACATCTCCCAAAACGGCTTTGATTCAGCAACGCAACTGGTTGTTATTGCAAAGCGACTGGCAGAATAGTCGAAAAGATAGGCAATATATCCAAAATACTTTTTTCATATTATTGTTAATTGAAGAAATAATTGCATAATATCTCTTTTGTCTGATTTATTTCTTGAAATAAGTTTTGTTATCATGTAAAATAATTCATAGATTGTTTGGGGTTGTAGCTCAGCTGGGAGAGCGCTAGCATGGCATGCTAGAGGTCGCGAGTTCGATCCTCGTCAACTCCACCACGATGATTATAGCAAGAATATCATAAAGATAAAACGGCTAAATATAGCCGTTTTATTCATAAATAAAACTCACAATTACATACACCGAGAATGCGATGAGATTTGAAATTCACTGGATTTATAAGCTGTTTTTCACTGGAAAATCACATACAGAATATTGTTATATATATAAAAGTGTTATAATAATAATAGAAATATTTACTATTGAATAATGTCTAAATCATCATATATTTTTTTGAGAAGTTGGCTCGTATTCTTATGATCTTCTTTGTTGAAAACATATTAACTTGATTGGATAGTATCATAACTGTGTGAATACCAGTTCAAGATTTTTGATATGCATTTTTTCGTCATGTCCACATCATGCAATCTAACATACTTTTCCAACGAATCAAGATAACCTATAACATATGGATTGCGAGTATATTGAGCGATGGTGCCCCTTATTCCTCCGAGCTCGATTTCAAGTTCCTGAAATTTCATGTGTTCTGCCTCCAGTCTAGAAATTTACGAATTCAGGTAAATCGTCGTCGTCATAATCAAGTTTTACTACCTGACTTGATGTATCAATTGAGTGTTGTGATGTATGATTGAACAACGGAATTAAAAGACCCAACATCAAAAGCCCCAATAACAATTTTTTCATATACATCCCTCCTTCTAGTTTCAATATTAGAATAAGAGACGATATTCCACCACGGCACATTTGTCATATATTGGAGAATTTTATGGATAACGTAAAATTGATCAATTACATGGAAAACTTGAGATATGAAAGAAATCTGACTCAAGAAGAGTATCTTTTTAATGTTGTCTCACAGAGACAATACTATCGGTATAGAAAAGCAGAATCCGAAATTCCGCTTGAGATTATTGATAAACTGGCAAATAAATTAAAGATTCCCTATTCAAGACTGATTCAACAATATATGGAGGAGATTCAAAAAGGTAAGAAACTGGTGCAGGAGTATTTCAATCTGGTCATCAATAAGAAGAGTAAAGAAGCGGAAACGCTCTTTACTCGTATCAGTGATAAGAACCTGATTGACGATGACAGCAAGACTCTAGCAAAGATGGGCAAGATATTGTGTGATTACCATCGAGGATTCTATGCAAAAATCGAACTGGTAACTTTACTCAAGGAACATATGAAATATGATGAGTTGATGAAATGCGAAGCTCTTCATGATTTTGAGATATATTTGCTTGGCCTGGTGATGGAGTATAGTGAACCAGAAAGAGAAAGAACTCTTTACAAACTCATTCATATATTCGAGCAAAACAAAAATATGTCCGGAGGAAACATAGTCTTTAATCTCCAGGTATTGTTTTGGATTGTCAAGAACCTAGGCAAGATAAAGAAATACAATGATTTGATCAGAATGTCACAATATGCCATTGATTATGCGAACAATGGTTTTTCTATCTACTGATTGGAATACTTCCATTATTATAAAGCTCTGGCTCATTTGCGAACAGAAGATAAAATAACTTTCTCAAACGAATTATACAAAGCGATAATCATATGCATGTATCAAGCGGAAGAAAAAAGAGAGAAATTTTTCTCGACTATTTTGAAAGACACAAATTTAAATGCATATGAATTCGTAAAAACCAAATGCATTGAATCAATAAAATAGCAGAAAAAACTGAAAAGTATGACAGATGTGCCGTGTTAAATCCTTCTTACCTATGATATTTTGAAAATATATTAATAAGGAGGGAAACACAAAAAAAATATTCATTGGTTTACTTACAGCAATATTATGTCTTAACTTCATTGCATTTAATTCAAATCAAGTAAATGCTTTAACAAAAATTGAGGTTGAGTCATCTAAGAAGGAATATTCAGAATATGATCTAAGTAATGTAGACAAGTTTACTAAATATTTAGTAGATATTGATATCGACATTTTCGAGGAAGAAGATGTAAAATATCTAGCTTCTAATTTTTTGTCTATCTATTTTAGCGCAGTATCAAAACACAAAATCAATTTGATTACAGATGATATTCTACTAGGTGATTTTGAAGTTTCAGAATTGAGAGACTGTGTTGTTTTTCATTTTCCGAATCTACTCGATGATTTTGATGAAGTATTCACAACAATTAGTGTAAAATGGGTTTCAGATCAAACGCTGGACTATTCAAATAATGGAACACATCAAGTAATAACTAGAGATGCTTTAGATGAAGTTTCCGTAATTTTTCCAAGGTTTTTTAACACAAATAGCAATGGGGTATATGAAACACAGTGTTATTCAGATTATCCAGATATGTATGAAACTGAAATGATTAATGAAGCACATTTTTATCATTATCAACGTGAAACTAACTATTTTGGAAATGTGTTTTCATCAAACACGGCAAAATCGATGTTTTTTGAACATTATTATAACGCAGTTGAAACATATATGTTTAACGAAAAGGTTGCACAAAGAGAGCTAGGTGCCGCTTTACACTATCTTGAAGATTTGGGAACTCCAGTTCATGTTGGAGATGGATTTAGTGAAGGACTTGTAATATGGGCTTGTGGATTAGGATTAGCCCCTTTGGTGATAATTGCTATCTATGGTGGTTCAATGGTGTCTGATCACGTAGATTTTGAAGAGTACGTAGACAGCATTGATCAAATATCTGAAATGGATATTCCGACAAACATTGATTATGAGTATTATTTAAATGTTGATTTAGAAGATTTGATTGATGATATAGTTTCAAACGCATATCAATATTATGATGAAGCAAAGTCCAATGATAGTCAGAAATATATTGCCGCAGAAAATACATTACCTTATATTAAAGAAGTGGTTGCAGGTATTCTTTATAGATTTGCATATAATATGTCAGACAATAGACAATATGATTACGACGGTGTGATGATAAGAAATAGAGCATCAGGATTGTACCTAACTGCTGATTCATCAACATTTTATAACGGAACAAATGTTATGCTGGATACCGTAAAAGCTAACAATGCTCAATTATATTGGATGACTGAATATTATTATCCTAATGGATCCAGTGGTCTTAATCGATCGACTTCTTTTAATATGGTTTACAACAATAATAAAAGATTTGATATTGTCAACAGTTCAGGATCTAATGGGGCCAATTTACAGATTTATGATTATGCTACAGTGCCAGCTCAATATTATAAACCAGAGATTATTTCACACAACTATGGTTATTATAAAATCACCACTGAAGAATCTGATTTTATTAAGGTATTGAGTGTGAATGATACTACTCCAGAAGTGGGAACAAACGCGTATCAATGGAGTTATGCTAGTTATAGTTATGATCAATGGTATTTCGACTTGTTGAAAACAGTAACGGTTAATTGGAAAACAAATAATATACAGGAATCATATATACATAAAGGACAATACATATATTATAAGTTGATCATTCCAAATTCAGGGAATTATTGTATTGAAACAAAGTCTTCATATGACACATATTTCAATTTGTACGATGACAATTTCACTGAAATTGGAAGTGGATCAACATATAATGATGCTGGAGATAATTATAATGCAAAATTATATAGATATTTTTCGACAGGGACTTATTATGTTCGTATGAGAATGTATAGCTCAGTTTCAGAAGGAAGAGTAAACTTTATTATATATAAAAGTAATCAGTCTAGTGCTTCAAATGTATATTTGAATGGTAATTATTCTTATTATATATCAAGTAGTAACATTAAACCTCTTAAATTTACTGCTCCGTCAAATGGAACTTTTCACTTTTATACATCGGGTACTTTAAACACATATCTTACGATATATGATGAGAATATGATTTATTTAGGGTATAATGATAATGGGATTGGATTAAATGCATCTTATTACAAGTACTTGGAACAAGGTGATGTAATATATATTTTCTTGAGATATTATGATTCGACTACTTATGGTACAACAACATTTCATGTCGGATGAATTGGGGAAGAGTCATGAATAATAAGTTTAGAATAAGTCAATTAAGAATAGTTTTTATTGAATTTATTATTTCAATGGTAGCAATGGCGATATGTATTATTCCAGTAGTAGTATCAGCGCAATGGTATTTTCTGAATGAAATCATATTGTTTGACTGGAGCGAATATTTGGCAACTTGGGCACTAGCGACTTATATGTTTATTTTGTTCCTGTTAGTTGAAATTATATGTATGTTGCATTTGTTTGGAATTATTAGAAGAAAAAAATCACTTTCAAATGTTCTTATAATTGTTTTGGTAGTAATAATACATTTACTCATCATGATAGCATGTTTCCTTTCTTTCAAATATACATTAGGAGGAAACAGTATCGACGCAAGACAACTCTCCTTTTATGTATTTTCCATATTACTCCTCTTCTTGGTTGGCTATTGTACTCATTTAGTATTTTTGAGACGCAGTTTTTTACAAAATAAGTAATAAAATTTTAATAAGCAGGTTTAGAGTAGCTACTAGCAATTTTTCATGGTAATGAATTCATTAGAAAAGAGCAAGTTTCTTTTAAAATCTTGCTCTTTTCTTTACAAAAAAAGCAACTCCATCCGAAAATGAGTAAAACTCCGTATTGACAAGACATATTAAATGCATTAGTCTGATACTATAAGTGCACTTGTCAAGAGAAAGTAGACATGTATTAAGCCATAATGAAACCCCAGTTGAGATTTAAACTCTACTGGGGTTTTGTATTTTAAGGCATATGAGAATCTTTCGTTATTATAATAATGTACATATTCTTGAAAAGATTGATGAACATCATTTGATTTACCCAAATTAAAATCCAAGA
>JBAYMP010000092.1:0-5134 GCA_041663505.1 Bacteroidales bacterium
TCCTTTGTTATTGTTGGTAATGCAACGCGGCCTTTATCGCCATCCAGATGGCAGTTCCCAAGAATCCGAGCGTTGAAACAGTTATTGTCACCCATCCGGCCTTTTTCCCCCACGTCATACCGGTTCGCACTGAGGTTATGAACTCATGATTTTTTCTGTGGTCGTCTTGCTCTTTTCGGCATTGTGGAAGAAGTTGGTGGTCCATGTAGTGTTGAGGCTGAGAAATCCAAAACTCGTCACGGTCTTCTTTCATCGCAGCCTTAACCGCCTCGGCCACAATTTCGGCAATTCTTTCCTCATTCATCGGTTGCACCTGTCCAGCGCCTTGCCGATCCGGTCGTGCTGGTCTTCCAGCAGGGCAATAATTTTCTGTTGTTCATCGGTTGCCCCATCTTTCAATGAAATGACGATGCCTTTTGCCGAAAGCAACCCGTTTATCATGTCATGCACAAGGACATTGCAGCAATCATTTTTGTCCTTGCATCCTGGGCATAACAAGGTCATTCTCCTTTCTTCTCCGGAACTGCTCCTTCTCGCATTTTACTCCAGAATGAATACCCGGTTGACAAAAGACCAAGGCCGATGACAATAACCTCAACCCACGCTGTCTCAAGCCCTGCCGGAATGTCGTGTCCGTACTGCCGGAGTAGATTGCAAACTGCCCCGATAATGGGGAACGTCATGGCAGCCCCGCCGGACATAAGCCCGGCACCAACTCTGTATGATTTACTCACTGGGTCCATCATGTACCTCCATTATAGCCAACTTTGGGCACTGGTTCAACAACTCTTTGCTGGTCTTGACCTCAACCTGCCGCCCCTATGCGTAATCCGGCAGGCCCGGGTCCTCGGTAAACTGTCGGCACTGGCCACAGGTGAGGCCGCCGAGGCAAGAGCGCCGATCTATCGTTATGGTCAGTGCGCCAGGGCTGGGGTTTTGCCACCCACTGATGGCAGCTTGCCGCCGAGGGATGGTCGTTTGTATGATACTGTCAAGCCATAAATATCCGCGGGTATCTGATTTCCCAAATACTCCCAAATATATTTTGTCAGCGTCTGTGCTGATCCATCAAGGCTGGTGCCAGTGGTAAAACCATACTCACCACTTACTCCTACAACCGTTGTGCTCATGAGAGTTTTGATAATTGCTTCGTTGGGGAAGGGCCAGAGATTGCTTTCTGTTACGGCGTCCCATCCAGTTTCTCCGTAAAGAGTGCCTGAAACCCCGATTTGCTTAAGGATCGTCGGTCCTACAACTCCGCCAGTAGATCCGGCAGTCGCAAGCGTAGATCCTGATTCGATACGGACTGGATAGAGAAGTCCGATTGTTTCTGGGTCAGCCTCGAATGATCCTGTTCCCCATGTTGTCCCAATTACTCCTAACCCTATGGAATAGTAATTAATATAAGTGGCTGTAATATCACCACCATATAAACCATAGTTGGCAACGCTGCTGACGATACTATCTGTTACAGTAAAATAACCGTCGTTTTTCTCCAAAAAACCATTCTCATTTGATATGGTAGCGTTTATACCTAGCAGATTGGCCCCTGCGACGTTAGTAAAGCTTGATCCATTTTTGACGAATAGACCAGAAAGTGTTGCTCCCCCTGCCACTGATAAGTCAACAGCAGAACTATTAGAAATGTAATTCACATCAGTCTCAAACTGGCCACTCATGTAAAAGGACTGCTGCATATCTTTGATGGAAATACTGCCAGTAATTATGTTGCCAGTGGCACCATACTGATCTCCCACCCAATAACCCGAGGTCTCACTATTAAGCGGACCATCATACTGCTGGTCAGTCCCCATATAATACTGCGTCCTGTCAGTATCAATACTGATACAGTTTTGATACACATGATAGTTGCAAGCATAAGCGCGGAAGTTTGCAATCTGCCCAGAGTCTTGTAGATCATCTGTCGAATCATGTTTATCATGCCGAGCCACACATCTACGGAAAATATTATATTGGCCATACTTGCTATAAAAAACGTATCGTCCACTTCCCCAGGCGATGCATTCTTCCATCAAATTATACTGGTTTAAAGATCTTGTATTATCACTACTGCCGAAACCACAAGTGTGATTGTTGCCTGTTATACCTACGGCCAAAAAACCACATCGAATAAATTTAGTGTGGTCGCATTCATAGACAACATGCCCAGCACCTACAACTGTGATGTACGTATTATCAAAGACAATTCCCTGAAATTTTACATAGGAAAAACCAGTGCCAGTGAAAACGTAAGGAATTTTTACTGACCAATCATTTTCCGCTGTGATATTTGTATAACTTCCGACAGACCCATCAGGTGGGGAATATGTCCCGTCAATGTACATTCCAGCGGTATTCCTCCAATCTCCATCAGCAATAATAACAGTATCGCCACTGCTCATTACTGCCATAGCTTCCCAGAGGGTGCTATACCCGGATATTTTTGCAAGACCGTCTTCTGCTCCAGAGTTCGCTGGATTGCACCAGATAGTTGCGGAGAACGCATTGGCTGGTAGCCACAAAGCTAGAAAAATCTGCAATAAAATTTTCATTAGTTATATACCTGAGTTGGATCAGCATACAGAGATGCAATCTCTGCTGCTGATAGGATTCTATCAAACACGAGAACATATCTGATCAACCCGTTCTGTGATGAATATGCAGTTGATGCATCTTGTCTCCAATGACCGCCGATACTTAACGCACCATTACTATCTGGCACCAATGCGCTTGTTCCAGACCAAAAAGAGGAGCCGTTTATAAATAATTCAATTGCCCCCTCCTTGATAAATGTTACAGCATATGTCAAATCAGCGGCGGTGGATATGGTATACCCAGCAGAATACAGTATATTTGTGCCATTAATACTGACATATGCCCTATTCGGATCGGTAGAATACCACCCAAACCCCACAGCAGGGCTCGCTGCGGAAGTAGTTTTTCCGAACGTTAACCAGTACCTGGCCACACTATCTGTTTTTGAATCGTTAACCACACTGCTGACAATGGTGTAGGAGGTTGAGCTTGATAGTATGCCTGACAGGTCACTTAGGATATTCCCTTGGTCCGTGAAGGTCATCCCGCCGGCTGAATAGGTTGGAACGCTCACCCCAACCAACGAAGATGACACCATCGTCACGTAGTTGACAGGATTTCCAGACCCCTCATCAAGCTTGTAGGCCCCAATAAGGCCATCTGTTATTGGATTGCTCCAGTCTACCGCTGGTACTATCACCGCCGCACTGGTGATGGCTGCCAAAGCGTTCGGAGTCCCAGCCAGATCAACAATGGTACCTGGCGTGTAATCCAGCCCGGCAGAAACAGTGTCTCCATATCCAACAGCAGCACCAGCACAATGCACTGTATTCGTCCCATCCCCGGACGTATACGTCCAGGATGAATCTGCCCCGGCAGTGGTCCAGGTGAGCGCCCAATCACTACACAGCTCGCCGGTCGTGTTGGCGGTCACGGCCTCGGTGAAGACCAAGGTGCGGTCGGTACCGTTGGCTGTAGCGCTTGAAAGTTCTGGGTCGGTTGTGTCAGGGGCAGTCGAATCGTCAGAGGCTAGCACCACCATAAACGCCGAGGCATCCAGCGTAATAAGCCAAATCAGCAGACTTAGAAATATAGCTCTCATCAATCCACCCTATCCATCTGAATGAAGACCTGTGCCCGTGTGAGAGTAGTGGCAGAGTCAACGTTGATCACGCACACATCGCCCTCGGCGAGTGCATCCTCTCCAGAATCGAAAGAGGTGATAGGTATATAATTGTCGGATGAAGCATCTGCGATGGCTGGTTCTGTTGCCGTGTCAAATAGGCTGTCGGCATCAGTGACCGCAGCAAGGCCAGTTGTGGCCCCTGGAGTATCACACCAGACATCAATCCCGAGTGCTCCAACAGCTCCTACGGTGGTTAAAATAACGTCGGTCATGGTGGCCTTAAAAGGTACTCGAAAATAGCTTGTCTGGACAATCCCGGTTGAAATGACATCGGTTCCATTACCAATAGTGATTGTAGGCCCGTCGCTTTTCATTACTGCGGCCATTTTCGCAGCGGTAACACTGGCATCTTTCAAAACCCATGTGTCCGTCACAAGAGAAAAAAAGTCAGTGCTGAGGTAACGAGTAACCCAATTGCCGGATAAAGAGCCAAGCAGACCATCAGAGGTGAATGTGAGTGGTGAACTGTCACTTGTAGACATCTTCCCGGCCAAAGCAGTAAACACGCTCGCCCCATCCGGACAATGTGTGGTGTCACTCTCTGTGACTGCTGCGGCTATGACTGCAGCTGCGGCACCAGAGGCGTCATACACCCCGGCACCGATGATCGCTTGGATTTCTGCTGATGTGTCCACTGTTGGATCGGCCTCAGCCCCTATGAAAGCAGCAAATGTACCAAGCCCAGTAAGACAATTCGTCACGGTGCCATCAAATGATAACTTCTTCATCCTTGATCCATCCGCTTCGGAAGCATCGAAGATAGGGATAAAATCACTTGCTGTTACCGTTGCCGCCATTTCTGAGAGCGTGTCATAGTCGGCACCGGCTGCCATTGATAACGCAGGAGACAGCAAGGAAATGGCCAGAGCACCGTATAATATTTTCTTCATTACAAACCCCCATCTACAAAATATGTTGAACCATCGAGAAAAACTGTCGTTCCATCAAGAAAGTAATTGCCGAGGTATTCCTCAGCAGGTGCATGATATATTGTCCCGCCGCCAAGCCGCCCCGGTCCGCCCATGATGCTCAGTGCGATATTCCATGGGGTGATCGTGCCTTCATAATAAGGATACGCCCCAAGATACGCCCACCTGCCAGCAATGGATGGATAGCCATCTTGCAGGTCGCCGCCACGCTTTACCGCATATGGACTGCGGGCAGTGGGTTTTCCCGTGGCAGATAAGTATGGATCAACATTGTAACTGTTAGCGTCTTGGCCGATTGCTTGCCAATCTGCGAAACTGGCGTACACTGTAGCTCCGACCGTTGCGATTCTGTAGGTCGAAGTCAGGTCATTATAGTCACTGAGTAATCCGGTAATTTCCGTCTGGAAAGCCATGCCTGCCGTGTTATGCAGAACTCTGATGACGTTGTTTTTAACTTCAGTTCCATTTTGTGCCCCTGTCTCAA
>JBAYMP010000093.1:0-5077 GCA_041663505.1 Bacteroidales bacterium
AGAATTGCTTTTGTTCTCTTCAGTCAGGAAATCGCTGCAACTGCCAAATAGAAGCATTGCACATAATCCTGATATGCTGATAATTTTTTTCATATGATAATATTTATTTTTTAATTAAGGCCATATGTAACGCTGCATGTCCGATTTTCATCTGCTTTGTATTATTATACCTACATGCTCGTTTCATATTTTATTAGAATGTTATGTTTGTACCTAATTGAAAGATTCTGTAGGAGTTAGTGTTTGCATTATCTCCATCTACAGTTGCACCAGCCCATTCTGGATCAAAACCTTCATAATCCGTCCATACAAAAGGATTAATTACGTTTACATAAAATCGAGCTGCGCTCATACCTAATTTTTTCAGTGCTTTTTCTCCAAATGAGTATCCAAGTGAAATGTTTTGCATACGTACAAAAGATGCGTCTTTGTTAAAACCTGGATAGCCATATTCCGAAGCACCTTCACCCCAGTATGTACCCATATATGATGCCTGAGGGTAAGTTTTGCTGTACCGTGTTTTTGTAATGCCACCATTGTCGCGTACATAATAAGGTACGTCAAGTATCTGTTTACTGTTGAAGTCGGTAAATTCACGATGGAAAGGACTGTAAAGAAATACTCCTTGCTTTGTGTAGAACGATGCCATCAAATCCCAGTTTTTATAACGGAATTTTGTGTTAAAACTACCAATCCATTCAGGTGCAGGTGATCCAAGAATTTTCATGTCGTGATCAATGTCAATGACTCCGTCTCCGTTTAAATCTTTGACTTTAGCTGTGCCTTCCATAGTCTGAAGTTGTGATTCCTCGAGTTCGTCTCTTTGCCATACACCGTCGTATACCATTGCATATACTACGTTAACAGGTTGACCGATAAACCAGCGGTTTGCCACATCATCTTCTTTTTTGCCATAGAGTTCAACAATTGCATTTCTGTTGGCAGAAAAATTGAAGTTGGTTTCCCATTCAAAGTCCTTGGTCTTGATGTTGATGGTGCGTAATTGAAACTCGATACCTTTATTGCTTACTGAACCGACATTGTCCATCATTGATTCCCAACCGGTAGGAACTGCAAGTTTGCGTTCCATCAAAAGGCTTAGTGATAGCTTGTCATACACATTGATTTCTCCAGATATACGGCTGTCAAGGAAGCCATAATCTATACCTAAGTTCCATTCACGGGTGCGCTCCCATGTCAGATTCTTGTTGGCTATTGCACTTGGCCTGAATCCGTTGGCTGTTGTTCCGTTCCAGTCATAATAAGTCTGGGAATTTGCGGCAAACTGCGTTAAATATGAATCGATGTTGTTGTTTCCTGTGTAACCGTAACTCAATCTAACTTTCAAATTGGAGAAGAGATCTAATTGCTGTATGAAATCTTCATCTGATGCACGCCAGGCAATAGCAGCAGATGGGAAAAATGCCCATTTATGTCCTTCTGCAAGTTTTGAAGAACCATCCCATCGGGTTGATGCTGTAAAGAGATATTTGCCAAGGTAGTTATAATTAATTCTGCCGGTATATGACATCAATGTGCTCTTTTCATAATTGCTGGATGTATTCAAGGTTGATCCGCTTCCTACATTCCAGTATCCTGAGTTGAAAGGCAGTGTTTTACCATATCCGTACAGGTATTCCATTTCGTCAGACTGCAAGGAATAAATGAAGTCGAAATTGAAGCTGTGATCGTCAATTTTTTTATTGGCTGAAAGTTGATTATCCCAGATATAGGATAAGTTGCGTTCCATTGACATTTGGCCTTGAGATACACTCTTGGTCGATAAAGCATCCTTATATATACCTATACGTTCAAGTTGAAAATTTGGTGAGAATGTGGATTTCAGTGATAACCATGATGTAGGCTTGAAACCAACGTAAAAATTAGAAATCAGATAGAAATTTTGTGTACTGTACAAATTGTTTTTCATATCTGCCAAAGGACTTACGTTACCAGAAATACCATTCATTGGAGTCTGCAACATTTCACCTTGTTCGTTGTATGCAGGAATCCATGGGGCCATACGGAATAATGTTTTTTCAGCGGATTGGCTCCTTAGTTCCTTGTCTGTATATGCAAAGTTGATGTTAGTTCCCATGCTCCATTTTTCTGACAGTTTTGCATCAACACTGGTCTTGAAGTTATATTTATTGTAATATTGACCTTCGATATTACCATTGTCGCCCTGATAACCTGCTCCTACAAGAAAGCTCACTTTCTCATTTCCTCCTGATCCGGAAATGAAATGGTTTTGTTCGAGGCCTGGTTTTAACATAAGATCAATCCAATTTGTACCTCTTCTGTTTGCAAGTGCATTTACCCAATATGTATGGGCATCACCGGTTTCTGGAAATCCAAAAAGGCCATCTGCTGCTACAAGAGCTTTACCCTGATATTGTTTTTTTGTTATATCACGATTCATGTTGTATTCAACACCCTGATCGTAATTAAGGAAATCAGGCATGTTTGCTATTGTGCGATAGCCAGCAGATCCGGAATAGGAAAATGACGTTCCTCCATTTGCTCCTTTTCCTGTATTTGTGGTGACCAATACAACACCGTTTGAACCTCTTGAACCATATATTGCTGTTGATGATGCATCTTTCAAGATGTCAATTCTTTCAATATCTGACGGATTTAAGAAATTGATGTTATCAGTCATTACTCCATCTACTACATATAAAGGTTTACCACCTGTAAGTGAGTTGACACCACGAATTTCTACAGTAAAATCGGAACCGACCTGACCGGTATTGGCTGAGATGTTTACACCAGCCACCTGACTTTGTAGAGCTGCCATCGGACTGTTGGTTCCAATAGCCGTGATTTCTTTGTTCCCGATAGATGTTACAGAACCAGTCAGGTCTTTTTTCTTTACTGTACCGTATCCTACAACTACAACATCATTAAAATTAATTGATCCAACTTTAAGGACGATGTTGTTAAAAGTCTGGCTACCATCGTAAGGGATTTCCTGAGTTTCCAAGCCGACGAAAGTGAATGTCAGTACACCTTTGGATGGAGCATTGGTAATACTGAATTTTCCGTTGACATCAGTGATTGTACCTTTTCCTGTGCCTTTTATCGCTACAGTCACTCCAGTAAGTGTTTCGTCGGTTTCGTCTTTTACGATACCTGAGAGTCGTGCATTACTTTCTTGTGCTGATAGTGATAAAGGCACAAAAATGCTGAATAAAGAAAATGCAATAAAAAATGAAGAAAACTTTTTACTTGATAAAAACTTTTTTTTAGTAGTCTTTGATAACTGCTTTTTTTCCCATTTCATTTTCATGGTTTGTTTGTTAAGATTAAGAAAATCAGCCATTAAGATTGAAACTTAAGCTGTTTTCATTAAATGATGATTGTTAAAGAAATTACATTTCAAGACAAATGCAAATTTATAATTAAACGATTAACTACATTCATATTTTTTTATGTTTATAAACATATTTTTGATTAAGTGTGGAATTTTTGAGAAAAAATTGACGATAATGGGTATTATCTAAAGAAAACCATATGTGATTCTATTAATTCAGAAACATATATGGAATTAATGACGACAAATGTGGAGAAAATGGCGTCAAATTATTGTATGTATTGAAGAATGTCGATTGGAGCTGTATTATTTGTATAAATTAATAATATTAGCCGAAAATGCTTAAACGGTTAAGCATTATAAAGAAGAATTATTTTGTTGAATCTCTGATTATTAGTTTATGTGAGATTTCAAGATGTTTAATATTGGAGGCTTCTTTTATCTGCGAAATGAGCATATTAACAGATGTACGGCCCATCTCTTCCAAGGGCTGTTGAATGAAAGTTATTGGGCTGTAAAAAAAGTCGTATGCTTCGTTACCATCAAATCCAATGATTGCAAGTTCATCAGGTATTCGGATATTTAAATCCAGGATTTCATAGAGAGTAGCTATTGTGATATTGTTCGTTGCAAGAATTATCGCATCGTATTTGTTTTCATCAGAAGTAAATTCGTATATCAATTTGCCGATGTCTTTTTTTAGGTAATCATATCGTGCCTCTTTTATGGAAATGAACATTTCAAGGTCGTTGTCTTTCATTGACTCCTTGTAACCTCTGATACGTTCCTGCATATGAATCATTTTTGTTTTGAAAGCTATAAATCCGATTTTTTTATAAGATTTTGACACCAGAAAATTTACGGCTTCATATGTTGCATTATAGTTATCAAGAATGACATAGCTTGTATTTATGTTGGGAAAATAACGGTCAAGTAAAACGAAAGGGACTCTTTTTTCAATAAGTATTTGGATTTGATTTTCACTTCCTTCGGTCGGAACAATGATAAATCCATCTACCTGATGGTCCATAAATGTATTTATGAGTGATTCTGTCTTGTTTTTATTCTCGTCTGAACTACCTATTAATACTGTATAACCATATTTGAAAGCTTCTTCTCCAACATAACGAACAAGATTTCCGAAAAAGGGATTTGCAATATCCGCCACTATGAAACCAATTGTCATTGTTGAACCTTTTCTTAAGCTTCTGGCAATTTGGTTTGGTGTATAATTAAGCTCCTTGACAGCTGATTTTATTTTCTGCACAATCTCGGGGCTAACTCTTTTCTCCTTTTCAAGTCCATTTAACACATACGAGACGAGGGCAGTTGATACTCCTACATGATTTGCAATGTCTTTTAAAGAAGTTCTTTTCTTTTGTTCCATATATAAGTACATTAATTTTTTTTGTTCATCATACCTATAATGTATGAACTACAAAAATAGGCTATAACGGATGTTTAATTATTATTTTAATTATGTTTTGTAACATATTGTTAAAATTGATTCAATGAAATCATTACAAAATTCTGATAACTGATATGTATTCATGGCAGATGATGATGATATTGTTTTCTGGTTTTTTGATATTCTTATATCATAATGATTATAATCAGATTTTATCTATTTTTACAGTTCAAATTAAAACATAAAACTATGTCAAGCGTACAAGAAGTTACTCCGGATCCAAATGCTGTTTCCGGGGAAGTCGAAGGGACTAATGAGAAAGTTGAAGGAACTAAAGTGGAAGTTAAGGCAAA
>JBAYMP010000094.1:0-4976 GCA_041663505.1 Bacteroidales bacterium
GTAATTTGAAGACATACAGGTATCAATGTTGAAGGCTCCTGGTTTTCAATCATGCTAAGGTGCTTGCGCCAATAATAGAAGGTTACAGGTTTTATACATTCTTTGGCAGTAAGCATCCGGCAAACCCCGTATATTAAACTCTCCAAATAGTCGTTATGTTTGCCGCAAATCAAACTACCCCGGACGACTATGTTAAATGAGAATAAATTCAGAGAGATCTACGACGATTATTTGGAATCCGGATTGACAATCCGCGATTACTGTTCAAACCAACGCATGGGCGAGGCAAAGTTCTACTATTGGCAGCATAGGCTGAAAGGGTTGTTGCCTCCCAAAAGGGGTTTTGTGCCTGTCGTTTTCGAGAAAGACCGGTTTGTGCAACCGGTGAACAATCCTGTTTCATTGCATGACCAGCAAGTTGCGACAAACCCTGTGCCCAAGCCCATCTCTTGCGAAATAAGCTATCCCAATGGCGTCTCGCTCAAACTGAATGGCAGCGCAGACCTGGAGATGATACGTTCGTTGTTGCTGTTGACCCATTAAAGGGATGTTCAGTCTAACCTCGTCAATGAAATACTACCTCTACCCTTATCCGACCGATATGCGGAAGAGTTTTTATACCCTTAGCGGCATCGTGACCAACCTGATGCAGCGCAACGTGCAGGATGGTGAAGTGTTTATTTTTATCAACCGCTACTGCACCAGCATGAAAGTCCTTCACATGGAATGTGGTGGACTGGTGATATACCACATGAAACTACAATCCGGTAGCTTCAATCTGCCTGTCTTTGATGAAGACACCACCACATTCCAAACAAGTTGGCATGACCTAATGATGATGGTACAAGGTGTTGCCGCCAACGATAAAGTGAAGAAAAAAAGATGGCAAATTCCATCAAAAAAGCCTGCCATATCTTCTTGAGAACTTGCGTATTACGCTATTAATCAGTATCTTTGTTCTATATAAACAAGCACTGATGACAACTGAAGAAGATCCCTTTTTGCAAAACCTTCTGGAAGAACGTGACAGACTTTTCCGGGAAACGGTCAAATTGAAAAGCCAGATTAGCGGCTATGAAAACTTTGAGTCAGAAAGAGTCTCCTATGAAAAACAGCTCCTTGAAAAGGATGAGAAAATAGCCAAACTCCTGCGACAGGTCGAGATGCTTCAACGAAGGATTTGGGGAAAGTCCAGCGAACGCTTCATCAAGGAAGACCCACAGCAACGGATCATTGATTTTGACGGACTGGACCTGCTTCCCGAGGAAGAACAGCAAGTCACCAGTGCCAAACAGGAGATAGAGGAATACAAGACAAAGCGCGTTCTGGTAAAGACCAAGGAACAACCTGTTCGCAAGCCTCTGCCGGCAGACCTGCCAAGAGAAGATTTTCATGTCTATCCTGAAAACATTGACCTGGAAAACTGGACGGAACTTGAACCTGAAATCACGGAAGTGCTTGAACGCACTCCGGCAACATTCTTTGTCCGCAGGATTATCCGTCATAAATATGTATTAAAGAACAAAGGTCTGGATGTTGAAAAACAGGTTCTTATAGCTCCCCTTCCGGTACAGCCGATAGCCAAAAGCTATGCAGGCTCTTCACTTTTGGCCGACATCCTGATTGACAAGTATGTGAATCACCTTCCTTTTTACCGTCAGATTCAGATCTTCAAGCAACAGGGTATATCCATAGCTCCGGCGACCATCAATGACTGGTTCAAGGATCTGGCAGACCTTATGAGGCCGACCTATTACAGATTGAAGGAACTGATCCTCGAATCCGATTACATACAATCCGATGAGACCACGATCCCCATCATAAACAACGAGAAACACAAGACTCTCAAAGGCTACATCTGGATGATCCGAGCGGTGATGCCGAACCTGGTCTTCTTCCATTATGACCACGGTTCGAGAGCCCAAAAGGTGGCACTGCAATTGTTCAAGGATTACCAGGGAGTCATACAGACGGACGGTTATGCGGTTTACGACATTTACGAAAACAAGAAAGGCGTCCTTCCTATCGGATGCTGGGCGCACTCCAGACGTCGGTTTGAAGAGGCCTTAAAAGAGGACAAAGCCAGAGCAGAGTATGCCTTGGAGCAAATCGGCCTGCTCTACGACGTGGAAAGACGCGCCGATGAGGAGCATCTTTCATTCGAAGAGCGCGCAGACCTGCGCTCCAGGTTGTCCTATCCCATCATGGTGGCCTTCGAGAAATGGATGGTCAGAGAATATCCGAAAGTGCTTCCCAAAGGACGCATCGGAAAAGCCATCAGTTACACCTATGGCATTTACCATAAATTGACAAGATACCATCTGGACGGCCGCCTGAAGATTGACAACAATCTCGGGGAGAATGCCATTCGTCCAATCGCACTGGGTCGTAAGAATTGGTTATTCTGCGGAAACGACGAGTCGGCAGAAGATGCCGCCATCATGTACTCCATGTTTGGATGCTGCAAGGCCAGTGAGGTAAACTTCCGGGAATGGCTTATCTTCTTCCTGGAAAACGTTCACAAGTATGACCTGGATTACAGCAAGGATCTGGCTGAACTTCTTCCTCAAAACTTCAAGGTAAAAATTGGAGGGACCATCAACAAAGCCTCATAAATCTCTTATAGGTCTATGAACATTTTAGAGATTCTCTGAAAAAAGAGACTATTTTTTTAGAGATACAATACGGGGTTTACCGAACGCGTACCATTAAAAGACTACAACTAAACTAACTAAAACCAAAAAACCATGAAAAAGATTTTTAGCCTAACGATTTTTTTAATCTTAATCATCTCATGCAATAATGGCGGCTCAAAAACTGTAAACATTTTAGGAGTTGATTGCAAAACCATACCTGGTCTAACAGCAGTTGATGTGCATGGTAATTTTACAAATAAAGGATTTAGTCTTGAGAAAAGACTTGAGACTGAAGTTTCAACTTGGACTTGTAAGTTGTCAAATTTGGAAAGTGAATTTATTGTTGTTGCAACTGGAAAAGACCCAGATAATATCGTTAATGTTCAAGGTACAGTTTTAAATTATTCCGACAAAAATACTTCTGAAATTGCAAAAGATTTTTTAGGATTTATAGCGTCTCTACCATATGAGAATTCACAGCCAGAAGTTGCAAGAGATTGGGTTTTGAATAATATTGAAAAGGGTGGTTCAACAAGTATTGGGAATGTGAAATTTGAGATTATTGCGAACGGTGATAAAAATAGAATACTTAATATGGATGGAATTTAAAATGAAATTATGAATGATGTTGATCGTATTTTTAAGAATTTATATAGCGAGGACATTGTCTATCATTACACAAAGGCTTCAACTGCTATAGATCATATATTATTTTATAATCAATTAAAATTCAACAATGTCCGTAAATTAATTGATCCAATTGAAAGTAAACCTGCTCATAGGATTTGCGCTGGTAGTCTTGGCGTGAACTGCGAAAAGATTTCAGAGTCTGATTTGAATGATTTGCTAGACTTCGTAATAAATATTGAAAATTCGATCTGTCAAATAAGTTTTTGCAAAAATGAAATGGGACAAGATTTTGAAAGTCCCTTTTACCGTGGTGATATTGAAGGTAATGAAGAATATTTTGGCTTTACTAAGCCAAGAATGTGGGAGCAATATGCTAATAATTATTCAGGAGTATGTATTGCTTTCTCCAAGAAAAAACTTTTAGCACTTAATAATAAAAGTCATGAATTAATAGATGGAGATGTTGAATATATTACTAATAGTCAACTGAAATACAGTAAAATGGGTGACATAAACCTTGATTTTCTTTTGGAAAAAGGTCTTGAAGAATACAAGAAAGAAGCTGAAAAAAAAATAATGAGTGGTCTTTTTTATAAACATAAAGATTACATTGGTGAAAATGAATATAGAATTGTGAGTCAATTTAAAAAAAGTAGATGCAATCCAATTTTTGTTCAAGGGGAATTAGAGTTTGATACAACAATGACGTTAGATATTTCTAGGTGCATTGAGGCTATTTTTGTGTCAAGTTACGCAAATTATAAACAAAAAAGAGATTTACTGGAATATGCGAATAAATTAGTTATTCCAATGATAGAAATGAATTGGCAATACAATAATTTAAAAATTGTAGATTATAAAATGCTTAGACAGATTTCGTTTAATTTGTATGGGGTATAGAATAAAAAAACACCTGCCCATAACACCACCCAAAGCACAGCCGCCACAGGCGGCCGCGCTCTGGCTATCCGTTAGCACTCATTATAAAAAAGCGCATTTCATTTTTTTCGATTAATGAAATATTAATAAATCAATTATACGATAAAATATATAATGGTAAAATATTAACAAACTTAACACTGTGAGTCATGGATAAGATGTATGTATCAGCAAAAAAATACTTTATAGATGAGTATTATTCTTTAGGTGAGTTTTTGGGCTTTTCTGATTATCAAGGCTACTATTGCAAAAGAATATTAGAAGAACCAAAGGAGGATTTCTTGAAAAATGCCTCAATGTTTAAAGAACATGATTATGATTCGTATAAAGAGTTTGAAGAGACTTTTTCTAAAAAAAAGGAAATGTCATATATTGATTTTTCCGAGTTGCTTAATAGTAAATATGGTATTTATCTGAAGGACAATGAAAAAAAGAATTATAAGATGCTCTTTTTGAGTGTGAAGAAAATCAAATCAATAATGGTATTTTTCACAATCGTTTGGGTGATAAGTACACTAATAACTGTAATATCACTAATTATTTTACTAGGTAAATTTTCTCCTGCTTATTGATATACAGGAAATTATAAGCAATTTAATAGTGATTTATAGCATGGAATATAAAAAATAACGAGTGCTAACACCGCCCAAGCCACACCCACTTCGTGGGCGCGGCCTGGCCACCCGTTAGCAGAAATGTTAGAACCCATCTCCATACATGTTGCATATTTTATTTGGACAATAAAAAAATAAAAGATACCTTTCACAAAAA
>JBAYMP010000095.1:0-4896 GCA_041663505.1 Bacteroidales bacterium
AAGGTACTTTTGGTCAAATGCATAAGCAACACGAGCCATAAGACCTGTACTACTTTCTTGCCAAGCCGTTGAAGTGTTGCTCTGAATTTTTCCAATTCCCATATTATCCCATTTTAGAACCGAAGTGAAAAAATTGCTGGCTAGCATTTCAGATGCCTCAGCATTTCTTTTCTCACTAGTATATAACAAAGTAGCATCAATACGATGTTTTTCCTTAAATTTCCGTGAGTATGATAAGATACTATTTATTGACCAATCTCTCTCCTCTGAATTATCCTTAGATGCTTTCCCATTGGGAGCTAAAAGACCGGATACAGTATTTGTTCCCCAGAATTGATTGTGTTTTCCAAACTCAAGGGTATTCGAGTAATCAAAATGAAATGTAAGACCTTCAATTTTCGGAATCTTAATATCTGTATATAATATGGCAAATAAATTATCATAAATCTCTTGATCCTGAGCATTTGTATAAGACAGAGGATTAATTACTAATTGATCGGTCTGAGGATATAGGTTTAACTCTCCGGTTTCTTTATTTGCATAAACTGTTGCCAGTGGACTAGCCAAAACAGCCATTTCAAGATTAGCCTGTTCTCCAGAATAATCCTTATGAGCAAATGATGTTTTCATTCCAACTGTCATCCACTCGTTTATATCATTTGAGAAGTTTGCTCTTAAAGAAGTTCTTTTAAAATCATCTCCTACAACTATCCCTTCCTGTTCAGTATAAGCGCCTGACAAGTAATAATTTGTACTTTTTGATTTTCCTGATACACTTAATTCATATTGGCTGATTGGCGCAGTACGTGTCACCAAATCAATCCAATCAACAGAAGTATGATTCTGATAATTAGCAACTTCCAATGGTTGAAGATATTGCGATACATTATTAGGATTGGATTCCAAGCTTGTAGCACTTCTCCAATCTAAAAGTTTTTGAACATATGCATCTGCATCTTCCATTTTTACCTTATTCGATATCTGCTGTACCCCGTGGTAAATATTCAAATTGAAAACAGGTTTTTCTGATGTCCCTTTTTTAGTGGTAACCAGAACCACACCATTTGCAGAACGGGAACCATATACAGCTGTTGCACTAGCATCTTTAAGTATATCTATTCTTTCTACATCATTGGTGTTCAAATCAGAAAGGCTTCCATTAAAGATAATACCATCCAACACAACTAACGGAGATCCATCTGCAGAAAGAGAAGTTTGTCCTCGTATTGAGAATGTTGGTGATTCCCCTGCGCTTGTAACAGCTCCGACGTTTATCCCTGCGGCAGATCCTTGTAATGCTTGCATAATGCTAGTGTTCGCAGACATTTCTGCCCCTTTCATATTAACGGAGGTTATTGATCCGGTGAGGTCATTTTTTCTCATAGTGCCATAACCAATAGCTACAACTTCTTTCAATCCAACTGCGTCATCTTCCATCGTAACATTAATAAATTCCTTCCCAAAAACAGAAACTTCTCTGCTTTGCATACCTATAAAAGAAAATCTCAACATAGCATTACTGGGCACTTGGGCTATATTATATTTTCCATATGAATCTGAAATAGTACCTGTTGTAGTTCCTTTTATTACGACCGTTACACCTGGTAACGGATTGCCATTGTTATCGGAGACTAAACCTGAAATTGCCTTTTTTGTCGTTAATAATTTATTTTTTGAAGAGACAGTAATAATCACATGTGATTGATCAATCGAGTATTCATAATTAGTACCCTTAAATAATTGGGTTAACACTTCATTTAATGTGTTGCTGTTAGGAACTAAGATAAGAACCTTGTTTACATCAAGTACATTAGCATCATAGTCAACAGATAAACCGGTTTGTTTTTCTATTTGCTCAAAAGCCATCTTCAACGTAATATTTTTCCCTGCTAATTTTACTTTTTGATTTTGTGCTTGCATGACGTATGGCATTACCAACAGAATGATCATGATGAACACTTGCAAAATTATTTTTCTCTTTTTTTTCATAATATTAGAAATTTCATATGATAATATTTATTTTTAATTAAGGTCATATGTAACGCCACATGTTCAAATTATCATGCACTGGACGTTTGGTACAAACATGCTCGTTTCATATTATTAGATTTGTTTAAGAAATTATATAAAGTTGTTATATAACAACTTTATTGTGTTTTTCGGTGCTATGTCAAAACTCCAGAATCAGCAAAGTGATATGTATAATAAATCTCGTTATAAAAATAAAATTTACAATATATTTCCGAAGTCTCTTTTTTTACATTTTTTTTCCTCCTATTATTTAGTTTAATACTCATTCTCTTTTAAAACAACTAAACAACCTATTTATACATAAGAACCTATTTTTTCAATTTTAGAAATTATATTTTTACTTTAGGTACTGATTATTTTTGTTTGTATCATACTTTTATATGATTGGTATATTATTAAGTAAGTTATCTAAGAGAACACACACAGTAGGAAATGATATTTATTTTTTTGTCCAAGACAATATAATTAATAAGATAAACCCGTAGTGGTTTATAGAATAGCAATAAAAAAAGTTGTTCATTTCGGATAAAATCCGTTGTCCACGCTTTAGCGATATTGGATTAATCGCGATGGACACGTCGGGAGAAACGGATGAAGCTTTCGGTAATGCTTTCACTACAGAAAGGTCGGGATTTTTACGATGTGATGCTCATGCTATCACAAACCAAACCCGACTATCATTTTTTGTATATGCAAAGGAGCATTCACAATCCGGACGAACTCAAGTCTGACACTGCTAAATTAGAACATTAAAAGTTCCAATTATTTTGTGTAGAAATATACTGTTGAACCTTCAATTTTATAACTTGATTCGTTAATCAACATACATAATACATCCAGAACTTCCTCAATAGATTCGTCAGGATTAAATTTTATATAATAAGAAGATTGTTGACTGAGTTTTCTACCGTTATAATTAATAACAATATTATATTTTCTTTCTAACGTGCGTGCAATTTCGTCGAACGTAACAGCCTGAAAAATTAGATAACCTTTTTCCCATGAAGCTAATTTGGCTGCATCCACATCGATGATGGTAATGTTATTATCCAAATGTGAATAGGTCAATTGGTTATTCGGTTTCAGAATATAGGATTTGCTTTTCTCCAGCTCCATATTAACCTTCACACTACCTTCAACAAGTGTTGCTTTGGTATAATTGGAGTTCGGATAGGATTGTACATTAAATTTAGTTCCGATAGCCCTTACATCTAAATATTTTGTTTTTACAATGAACGGTTTGTTTGGATTTTTAGCTACACTAAAATTAGCCTCTCCGGTCAAAAAAACTGTACGCGTGTCCGCTATAAAGTTTTTGGGGTAAATTAAAGTCGATCCGGCATTAACGGTTACTAAGGAACCATCGGGAAGGGTAATTCTTTTACTTTCACCGTAAGATACTGAAAGTTGAGCATATTCCAATTGAGTCGATACTGCAAATTGGTAAGTGAGATAAACTGAAGAAGCTATAACAATTGCAATGACGGCTGCGTAATTCATAATACGCCGAAATAATGAATAGGAAGGTTTTGTTTCATCCGAAATGTGTGCTTTAATTTTTGAAAAATCTTCCAGCGTTTGAGCACTGATAACCGATGGACTGCTTTCCCATAGTTCTTCCATGGACTTTTCCTTTTCATTCTGATCTTCTTCTAACCGAAACCATTTTCTGAAAAGAAATTGTGTATTCTTTGATACATCTTTTTCAAAAAAAGTACTTATGTTATTTTTAATATGACTACTTTTCATAACAATACCTGAATATAATTATAAGTAAGCAAAAAGATGAGTTACACACAGGTAACAAACAAATCCTCAGAAAAAAAGCATGCATATCTTCTTTATTGTTTTTCTTATATCCGCTAATGCAGCCGTCAAATGATTTTCTACAGTGCGTTTATTAATATTAAGTTCTTCAGCGATTTCGTTATTTGAGAATCCTTCAATTCGGCTCATGGTATATATCAGTTTTCTTCGGGATGGCATTTGGCACACTGTCAAGTCTATAAGATTCTGGAGCTGTTGTGCAAAAATAAATTCTTCCGTGTTTTCAAAATTAACAGGACGGGTCAGTTGTTCGGCTACAAATTTTTCATTTACGAGAGAATGATCATAGTAATTGCAAATCGCATTTTTTCCCATTTTGAATATATATGCTTTGAACGATTTGATTTCTATGAGCTTTGTTTTGTTATTCCACACGTTCATAAAAATATCCTGAGCCATATCGCGCGCCAATTCAGAATCCTTGATAAAACCAGTAAGAAAATAGACCAGTTTGGGCTGGTAATATAGGAAAAGCACTTCAAAGGCTCTTTGATCTCCTTTGCACAATGCTTTTATATTATTTTCTTCAATAGTATTATTCATTTCTTAGTTGACTTAAGGTTATCTTACTAAGTTGTATGATTCAATTACTTCACCTGAAAAATGAAGATTGAAGTCGTTCATGTAATCATCAATAAAGAAGATTACAGATTAACAAGAATATACATCAATATTGAATTCTAATAAGTGAAGGTAATGCATATTTTATTCTTTTCCAAATCGGGATTTGAAAGTAGGTTGAAAATGATTTTTATACCAGTTTCCTGAAAAGCTTTGGTTTGATTGGTTTTTTCTTTTTGGGCGATTGGGGCCGTCAGATCCTTTGTCCTAAAATTTTATTTAAGCCACTCCCAAAACGGGAAACACGACGCAACGCGTCGTAATCCCCCCATATTAAAATCCACCCCTTTATCTTCAATCATAATGAAACACCTCTTCCATATCCGTCCACCACTCTCCCTCTTCTCTACTATCCAATGGCCTTTGGCACGGCTTACAAACATCCCACCACCTTTGTGTCTCCGGATCAGCCGCCAT
>JBAYMP010000096.1:0-4877 GCA_041663505.1 Bacteroidales bacterium
GGGGAGGAGGCAGCCATCTCTACATTTGATTTTTTCAGAATTAACGTACTGCCGAGAGTTGCAAAACTGGGCTACAACACCATTCAGCTAATGGCCATTCAGGAACATCCTTACTATGGCTCTTTTGGTTACCAGGTGGCAAACTTCTTTGCAGCCAGCTCCAGGTTCGGGACTCCGGAGGAGTTGAAGATGCTTATAGATGAGGCCCACTCCCTAAAAATTGCAGTAATAATGGATATTGTCCATTCCCATTCGGTCAACAATCTCCTTGAGGGACTCTCTCTGTTTGACGGCACCAGTTATCAGTATTTTCACGAAGGAGTAAGAGGGGATCACCCTGCCTGGACATCGAAGTGTTTTAATTATGGTAAGAACGAAGTCCTTCACTTTCTTCTCTCTAATTGTAAATATTGGCTGGAAGAATATCGTTTCGACGGCTTCCGCTTCGATGGAATCACCAGTATGATCTACCACAACCACGGGCTGGGTAAGGACTTTACAGACTACTTCTGTTACTTCGACGGAAATCAGGATGAAGATGCATTGACCTATCTCACGCTTGCAAACCGGCTTGTTAAGGAGATCAATCCGGGGGCCATTACAATTGCAGAAGATGTAAGCGGTATGCCAGGATTGGCTGCTCCGGCTGAAACAGGAGGAGTGGGGTTTGATTTCCGGATGAGCATGGGTATTGCAGACCACTGGATTAAATGGATTAAGGAGCTTAAGGATGAAGAGTGGAATGTAGGGGAGATATTCTGGGAACTTACAAACAAGAGATCGGACGAGAAGACGATAAGTTATGCCGAGTGTCACGATCAAGCGATGGTGGGGGATAAAACAATAATATTCAGACTTATAGACAAGGAGATGTACTACTCTATGAGTCGGCACATAGAGAACTTGGTGATTGACAGAGGCATTGCATTGCACAAAATGATAAGACTTGTTACCATCGCTACTGCCGGAGACGGTTATTTAAACTTTATGGGGAATGAGTTCGGACACCCTGAATGGATAGACTTTCCGAGAGAGGGAAATGGCTGGTCATTTTTCTATGCCAGAAGGCAGTGGTCACTTGCCGATGATACAAATTTAAAGTATAAATTCCTGCTAAATTTCGATATATCTATGATTCATCTAATTAAACGCAGTAAAATTTTTAATCACAGACCAGATTCGTTGTATCAGGAGAACGAAAAACAAATCCTTATTTTCTCAAGGGGAGAATATATATTTGCCTTTAATTTCAGCCCAAACAACTCATTTCCGGATTTTAAATTCTATGCACCTGCTGGGAAGTATAATGTTGTATTAAATTCAGACTCAGTCCGGTTTGGAGGATTTGATAGGATATCGGAGAAAACAGAACACTTTACACACATTTCAAACGGAGGGAACCTGCTTTCTCTATACCTACCCAGCAGAACCGCAATTGTCTTGAAAAAAGGGTGATGATATAATTTTGTAACACTTTTTTGTTAACTTGCATTATTAAAATTTGGGGAAATGGCTTACTTACAATTTAATAAAGAAGAGCTGGTAAATCTGGAATATTCACTCAAGAGGGAGCTCCTCTCTACCAACCATGCAGGGGGGTACCTGAATACTACTATTGTAGGCTGTAATACCAGAAAATACCACGGGCTTTTGGTTGTGCCGGTAGATAACTTTGGAGGGGGCAAGTATATTTTACTCTCATCGTTGGATGAAACAATTGTTCAGCACCAAAAGGAGTTCAATCTGGGAATTCACAGGTATGGCTATATATACGAACCCAGAGGTCATAAGTATATCTGCAATTTCGAAATAGATAAGGTAGCTGCAACCACGTATCAGGTTGGAGGAGTTCTGTTGAGAAAGGTTTTAGTGTTATGTAACGAAGAGGAACAGGTATTTATTAAATATACCCTGCTGGAGGCTCACTCCCCTACAATTTTGAGATTAAAACCATTTCTCGCCTTCAGGAATATTCATTCACTATCTAAAGCCAATATCAATGCAGAAAGAAAATTCCGGGACATAAAAAATGGGAAAAGCTTTAAAATGTATGAGGGTTTTCCCGATCTTAACCTGCAGCTTAATGTGAAGAGCGAGTTTATCTCAAATCCCGATTGGTACTATAATATCGAGTACAAGGAAGAGAGTCGCCGGGCATATGATTCAACAGAAGATCTCTTTGTTCCGGGTTATTTTGAACTTCCTATCCGGAAAGGTCAGACAATTATCTTCTCTGCATCTACAAAAGAGGAGGATCCATCCAGACTTTCGTACAAGTTTACAAAAAGCATAAACCAGAAAAGTCACAGGAATAGCTTTGAAAGTTGTCTTCAAATTGCTGCAAAACAGTTTATTATACATAATAATGGCGATACAGATATCTATGCCGGCTATCCTTGGCTGGAAAAAAATATCCGAGACACACTCATAGCTCTTCCTGGCTTAACCTGGTATTCGAACGGTGACCTGCAGACTTTTAGGGATGTACTCGAAACAGTTGTCAGAAGACATGGCGACTATCTGGTAAAAACCGGTAAAAAGGTTGACGTTCCTTTATGGTTCTTCTGGACACTCCAGCATTATGCAAAGGCACTTGAGAGTAAAACAAAAGTATGGAAAGAGTATAAGGAGCTGTTGGTGAAGATACTGAATTCATACAAAGACGGCAGCAGAAAAAATGTCAATATGCACGAAAACGGACTCTTATGGGCCGAAGAGAGAGGTATTGCTACCAGTTGGATGGATGCATATGTTTCCGGGGCACCCGTTACTGAAAGGGCTGGATATCAGGTTGAACTTAACTCTTTATGGTATAATGCAATATGCTTTGCTCTTGAGATGGCCTCCAAGAGTAGAGAGAGAGCATTTATAAATGAGTGGACACAAATTAAGGGGAAGATAGAAAAGAACTTTATCAAGGCATTCTGGATCGAATCCATAGAGCATCTGGCAGATTATGTCGGCCCTGAGGGGCAAAACAAATTTGTTCGTCCCAACCAGCTTTTCACCTGTGCTTTTGACTTCTCTCCCATTAACGATGAAATCAAGTCAAAAGTGCTCCAATGCGTCAAACAGGAGCTGCTTACAGCCAGGGGAATCAGAACATTGTCGCCAAAAAATCCGAAGTACAAAGGGGAGTACGACGGAGACCAGTTCACAAGAGATATGGCTTACCATCAAGGCACAACGAGGGTATGGCTATTGGGCTTCTATATAGAGGCTTCACTTAAACTATATGGAGGTGCATTTATCAATACAGCCAAAGAACTGATCCAGGCATTCGAGGAAGATCTTACAATTCATTGCATCGGATCTATTTCCGAAGTTTACGATGGTGATCCTCCTCATCAGCCTCACGGTTGTACATCATATTCAAACTCTATTTCGGCCATTTTAAGAGCTATGAGATTAATAGAACAATTTAATAATAGCGAGCCATGAAGGTATTAATGTTTGGATGGGAATTTCCTCCACACATTTCCGGAGGGTTGGGGACTGCCTGCTACGGACTAACCAAAGGTTTGGCCAATCAGGGAGTGGAGGTGTTGTTTGTAATGCCTTCGGCATCGGGAGACGAAGACCAAAGTTCAGTCAACATCATTAATGCCAGCGATATTCCGGTTACAGAAACTGTCAAAAATGTGAATGATTTCCTGGAAAAGGTCCAGTTTCTGAGAATCGGATCTAATATGGTTCCATATCTGGATCCTGTCCAGTTTGCAACCCTTGTTAAAGAACAAAAGGAGAGTCAGATAGAGGATTACAAGCATCACATCGGCCAGAAATACAAGTTTTCAGGAAAGTATGGAACCAACCTTATGGAGGAGGTTGCCAGATATGCGATGGTTGCAGGAGAGATAGCTCTCAAAAACGATTTTGATGTAATCCATGCTCACGATTGGCTCACCTACCTTGCCGGAGTTACAGCAAAGAAACTTACTGGCAAACCGCTGGTGGTACATATTCACGCAACTGAGTTTGACAGAAGTGGCAATGACATAAATACAGAGGTTTACCAGCTTGAAAAGCTGGGAATGAAAGAGGCAGATATGGTAATAGCTGTGAGCAACCTCACAAGAAATACTGTAATTTACAAATATGGAATTAATCCCGGTAAGGTTGTTACGGTGCACAATGCAGTAGGCTTTCAAGATTCTTCAAACATGGAGATATCCAAAGGAGTGGAGGAGAAGGTTGTAACATTCCTTGGGAGAGTAACTTTTCAGAAGGGTCCGGAGTATTTTATTGAAGCTGCCAACAAGGTGTTGAAGAGGTACCCCGATGTTCGCTTTGTTATGGCTGGCAGTGGAGATCTCCTGAACCGTTCAATAAGAAGGGTTGCCAAGTTAGGCATCTCCACTCACTTCCACTTTACTGGTTTTTTAAGAGGGGCAGATGTTCCGAAAATGTTTGCCTATTCAGATGTCTACGTTATGCCTTCTGTTTCCGAACCATTTGGCATCTCACCACTTGAGGCAATGAGGGCCAATGTACCAACTATCATCTCCAAACAATCGGGTGTTGCCGAAGTCTTGAACCACGCGATAAAGGTCGATTTTTGGGATATAGATGCAATGGCAGATGCAATTTATGCGCTACTTTCGTATCCGGCTATTTCGCAAATAGCTGTAAGAAAAGGGTTGGATGAGGTGAATTCGCTTAAATGGGATAATGCCGCCAGCCAGGTTAAGGAGGTTTACTCTAAAATTATTTTATGATGAAAAAAACTATTTGCTTCTATTTTCAAGTACATCAGCCGGACAGATTAAGAACTTACCGGTTTTTTGATATTGGTAATGATTCTCATTATTATGATGATTTTGCTAACAAAACAATACTGAGAAGAGTTGCAGACAGATGTTACATACCTGCCAACC
>JBAYMP010000097.1:0-4790 GCA_041663505.1 Bacteroidales bacterium
ATAAGTACAATACATCTATTCTATATAAAACTTCCTTAGATTGCCTAGACTCCCCCCCCTGTAAGAAAGTATTCATCTAATCAAATATGGCAATCTGGGTTTTTGAACGTTAATTAGTTAATTATATATAGTATTAATTCCATAACTAAACAACATGGCTTTTTTTTATTATAAGCTAATGGCTTATATTTTAGACTAAATGAATACTTGAATACTTTCTCAGAGGGGTCTGGGTCTAGTCTCTATCTTGTCAATTCTCCACTCTTTGTATTATCATTGCCAATGTAACTAATGTAATAAAACAAGTCTCTTGTTATTATTCTCCTTAAGAATCGGGATATATTCCTCCAGGATTGTTTCTTTGTTTCCAATTGTGTCCACTCACGGCAATCTTGCGTACCATTCTTGGCAATCGTGGCTCCCAATTTCGATAAGTGCCAAAAACAATAAGTTATCCTTTTGTTTTGAATAGGGGTTTAATGTTTTGGCATGGGTACTACCAAAACAATTCCCTCCACTATCCAGGTAAAAACAATAAAAAAAGAAGTCAATCTATGGGAATGTCAAAAGGGGAAACCGTTTTTCAAAAAAGAGAAACTCACTTCAAAAGTGTAGAAACGATCATGCAAAATGTAAATATAGTAATTAATATAACAGTTATTATATACAGTACATCTGTTTTTTGTTTTTTCATTTCCTCACATCACTTTCTTAATCGTCTACCTTTGAATTTCTTAGTCAATTCAGGCACATTGGATTTTAATTTTACTCTTCTTGTCATTTTCAACACTCTCCTATTACTATCTCTTCTATACTGTATCCCTCTGCTGTAATTATACATGACATAACTCTTTCCTGGGTCACTACTCCACCATTTGACAGGTCAACACACAGATCCGCACTAATCCCGGATTCATAGAGTGGATAATGCACTCCATTATTGTTTGAACTCCTTATTATTGGACCATTGGTGCAAATTATCATTTTCTCACCCGTTTGAATATGGATCACATTCGGGAAACACACTCATAAGAAACTTAAACATTTCTGATAAACGTTTGCGCTCGATCTCGTTTTCTTCGTGGTCTGCATCAGTATCTATCTTATATAGAAATGCTTTGATTCCTTCTTCTCCGATTCGGTTTAGTAATAATTGTTTATTTTCTTCTATTTTTGTGTATTCAGTCATTTTCTCACAACCACAAAAACCCCTTTCTCCCTTTCAGGACGTTCTCATTTGCATCCTTTTCATACGCTGTATTGATTGCATCCCTCCAACACTTGTAACATACGTCATCGTCGTACAAGTCCCCTCTATTTCTCTTAGAAGCCCTGCACTCATCACAGTCATGGTTTATGGTATCATCTGAAAATACCGACGGGCATATCTGTAATTCAGACAGATCTGGTATCGCTGCTAGCAATTCGATTACTTTATCTGCAAATGTATCAGTCATTTTCTCACCACCATATACACCCTTTGTTTTAGTTTCTGCCGTTTTGTTCGCTTCGGGCTAGTGGCAGTACTATTCATTTTAGCAACTCTCTTTAATTCATTTTGTTTAGCAAGGAGAATAATAGAGAGGTCGTCAATTCCACACATTTTCAATCATTCTCCTTCCCAAAATTCACATTGATCCGATCCTCTTGCAAAGTCCATGTACTTCTCAGATTTCTCATTTTCACAAATGCCCGCCCACAACGATATAGGCCATCTTTTTTCATCGGGTTCATGTTTTTGATTCCATTTCATACACCTATAACATAAATGGGAACTTTGTTCATGACGTGGATACTTTTTCATATCCTCATTGAGAGTTCTTCTAATTTGAAGGTCAGTTTCAGGAATTGTCATTTCAAATCACCTCCTTATTATTACAGCAACATTCACAAGCTTCGTCTTCATCATCTTCAACAATATAATCCATAACAAATCCAGCTACCCACATTGAAATAAATCCAGTGGTGTAGTTGTTCCCCCCTATTAGTAATCCGAATAGGCTTATACCGATTCCTATTATTGCCCCGCATATCTCCTTTTTTGTCATACTCATTTTTAATCACTCCTCTTTTATCCATTTCGGCACGTTCTCATTATACGGACAGCTTACCGGAGGTATTGCCACTTTCGCAGGCACTGAAACCATTAATTTACAAGGGACTGAACATACTCTGCATTTCCAAGTTACTGGCATTTTAAATCACTCCTGATAAACTTCAATTCCATATTTCGTCGCAAGATCATACATCAATCCTGTCATAGCATCATCCTCATCAAAGAGTCTCTGTTCAATGTCTTCATCTCCATGTGAGAATTCAGCCGCCCACTTACTAAACCAGTAGTTTTTTGAAAGCTCTACGGAGGAATCGTATTTCTTGACAGTGAGTTCATCGGCGATTCTGTGAAGTGTATCTCTTTCAATTTTCTGCATTTCGTTATCACCTGTTTTCTTATCTTTTCTCAAGGGCCACTTATGCCCTGATATACTATTAGATACGCAGAAGTTGTATAAATACGTTACGTTGTAACAATCAATTGATAAACTATATATATGATTAGTTACATAGTAACAGTTATGGCAGTAAAAAAACAGGTGAGATTTGATTCCGAAAATCTTAAAAGACTTGGAAAAAAGGGATCAAGCGAAGATGATGCAGATGCGGCTTTTAAGAAGCTGTTAGACCAGGATGATGATATAGATAGTGTATTAATATTTGATGAGGAACCGCGAACAGAGAAGTTGAAACTATTAAAGAGGAAGTGGGCTAAGTGAATCACAGTGGACTTGCGGGTAGAATCCCATTAAATAAATTCTTCACGTGGTCACACTTTCATCACCTAAACTTAAAAAAAGATCCGAATTATGGCGTTTATGTTCCAGTAAAGTTGCATAGAAGTATTGCACATAACTCAAACACAGGGGAAGGGATAGATGAGGTAAATTCGTTGATTTATCAATGGATGGTAAAGAAATACAGATTAAATCTCGCAGATCTCACGACTCCTCCAACAGACGATGATTTCTTCAAATTATCGGAATTGATAATCGCAAAAAAAACCAAAGTAATCGAATATAAAAGAAAAAGCGGAGTTCAACCTAAAAATAAAAATTTGGGAATACATCTAACTGTACCATTTGACTCGAAAGACGGAAAGAGGATGGATAAAAAACGATCTAAAACTGGATTAAACTGGAATAATTATGTACTGTATAAAACAGGACTTGTGAATTTGGGTGATATTAAAGAAAACAGAACGCGCAATACAAATCGTGAAATCCATAAAATATATACGGTAAACTTGCAATTTTCAGACGATCATGGTATAAAACTACAAAAAATGAAGAACCACATGGGCTTAAGTTGGCATGATTTTATTCTGGCACTAACGAATGATAAGAATCCGGGGAACCGTAAACGCTACATTTGAAGATACTGACTTTAAGAAACTTGAAAAGGCGAAGCTTAAAACCGGGTTAAACTGGCCTGAGTTTATAATGACACTGGTTGAAAAGAAGGAGGATTAAAACAATGAGCGATAAAACAACAAATAATTACAAACTAATGGGATTTTTTGAATTACTCACTTTAATATTCGTGGTTGCAAAGATCACTGGTTATATATCCTGGGCTTGGTGGTGGGTATTTGCTCCAGAAATAGTTCATTTCGCAATAGGATTGGTATTGCTTGGGATTGTGATTATAGTTACTATTATACAAACATGGGCAGACAGTTAAGGGTTACAAGGTTTGAAAAATGCCATCAGGGAAAACACATGAGCAAATTAACTTAATACTCTTAATCCCGGCAATCACAGCACTTGGGTATTATTATTTACAATCATTTACACCGGGGCTATTTGTTGTTTGGTGGTTTGTACACACTTATTACTTTACTCCTGATCTCGATACCAACTCGAAGCCTAGAAAGAGGTTGTGGGTACTAGGCTGGATAATTGATAAACTATTCAATCATAGAGGATGGCTACACAGTCCACTCTTCTGGGCTGTACTCTTTGCTCTGGAATATTATTTTATCGGAGCCTGGACGTTAGGAGGGATTATTCCGATTGCGTCTCATTTAATTACAGATAAATTTTAATTTCTTACTTTTTTAATTTTCCTTTATATCAATTTCAACTCTATTTTTTGATATGTCGACTATGATTAGTGGAAATACCGATCCTCCACGACATTATATTACCGAGCCTCTCCGCTCTTTTGCTCCGGAAAAACTCGAAAACGGAGATATCCGCATGGCAATCGCCTGCGCTGGTCAACATGCATACTCAGTTTATGGCGATGAGGCTACACTAACTGAAGAATTTCTTTCAAGGGATTATAAAACGTGGGAAGGCGGGGTTGTATCAATCAATCACGAGCCTAATCAGTCATGGGTAAAGGCGACTATCCATGATGTAGAATATGACAGTGAACAGAAATTAGTAATCTGCTCTTTTTCAGGACTCCCCGAATGGTTACAGAGTCTTATTTATTCCGCTGATTATCGCGGGCTTTCACAGGAATGTATTCCAATTGAATTTCTGAAAAATTCTATGGATGTAGTCAAGGGGTATGGAACCGGCTGCACTATAGTAACAGATCCTTATGAACCGGCAGCTTCTCCCGAAATGGGTGTAGGAATTAGACCTGAACTTGCTGCTATTCTCGCTTCAAAATATCCACTAATAGAGGATACTATGCCAGAAAAAACCGGAGGCGGTACAACCGCCATTAGTACAGAGGCGTATGAAAGTATTGCCCTGGAAAAGGTTGAGCTCAAGAGCCAG
>JBAYMP010000098.1:0-4749 GCA_041663505.1 Bacteroidales bacterium
ATTATTTCAAACGACTGGTACGACAGGTTTCAAAAAAAAGAGATATACTGTGTGAGCGATACTAATTATAGTACTGTCGGAGCTAATGATGCCTCCGGTAGAATGTCTCCAAAAAATCTAAAAACATCAACCATTGGTGATCAATTGCAAATGTCAAATAATGGTTTGTCGCGCGTTTTTTCGGTCTCGATTAAGGACAGGGCGGCAATTCTTCCAGGTGGGCATATGGCTAATGCTGCTTACTGGTATGATGGAGCTATTGGAAACTTTGTGACATCAACCTATTATATGAAGGAATTGCCCCAGTGGGTAAACAAGTTTAACGAAAACCAAATTCCAGCAAAGCTTATGAGTTCAGATTGGACATTATCTCTGGCACAAAACGAATATGAAACTGTAATGCCCGATAATGGTCCCGGAGAACAAGATGTGTTCGATGAAGGAAAAACTACCTTTCCGCACGTTTTCGACAAACACAACATGAGCGAAAAACTTGAACTTATTAAAAGTACACCATTTGGCAACGAACTGTTAACAGACTTTGTTATCAATCTAATACAACAAGAGAAAACCGGTCAGGGAAAATACACTGATTTTCTTGCTGTCTCCTATTCATCAACCGATTATATCGGTCATGCATATGGTCCGAATTCAATGGAAATAATGGACACTTACATCAAACTGGATCAGCAATTGTCACGCATTTTTGACGAATTGGATAAAAGTCTGGGTAAGGGTAATTACCTGCTCTTTCTTACGGCTGACCATGCAGTAAAACCCAATTCGGCCTATCTTAAAGCCAGCCATGAGCCCGCGGGTTTTATTGACATCGATTCTATGGAGAGCACGTTAAATGCTTTTTGTCAAAACAAATATGGAGTTTCAGGATTAATAGAAAAGATTCACGATGGCAACATTTATCTAAATCACGATATAATTAATAAACAGAAAATCGAAATACATTCTGTCAATTTAAATCTGTCAACCCATATGCTGGATGCGTTTCCTGAAATAGCTACTATTACCACAAAAGAAGAACTCAGAGGTAAATATCCTGAACGATCGATGTCTAATTTCATACTAAACGGATTTAACCCTATTTTATCCGGAGATATTATTTTTGAACTAACCGCAAATTATGGTTCAGAAGATAATTCAAACGGCACAACACACGGCACATCATACGATTACGACACACATGTTCCATTATTATTTTATGGGTGGCATATTTGTAAAGGTGAATCTAACCAAGAGGTATACGTCGAAGATATTGTTCCTACCATTGCTTCACTATTACATATTCAGGAACCTGAAGGTACACTGGGTGTACCAATTATTAAACCTTTAAAAAAATAAGTGTTACTTATTAAAAACAATACCTTGATTGCTTTATGTGGGTTTGATTGTTTTTTAAGCATCATTCTAATTCTTTTTTGGAAGTTCCCACTACATAAGTGATTCACTACCGGTATGGAAAAACTCTGCAGGGTACCTTTCGAGATTAATAAATATTGATATTTTCTTGCATCGATGCCATTTTTGAGTACACGATTATCAGCCTGGTATTCGTGAATTGTAATAAGCTCTTTTCGTAAAAGCCAAAATATGGGATTAAACCACTGAAAAATTGCCATAGTATTGATAAACAACAAGTCATAGTTGTGCTTCAGTTGAATATGAGCTTTTTCATGTTCAATAATAATTTCTTTGTTTGAATTATAATCTTCATCAGAAATTATTATGTTGTTGAACCAACTGAATGGAATAATATGTTTATTGCTTATAAATATTTTCATGTTAGAAGAAGTCTCTTCTCTGGAATTCTTCATTATTCTGTAAATCTGCCGAATTCCATAAAAGTTTCACTCTTCACCCTTAGTTTTTCATTTTTCACTCTTCTTCACTTTTCACTCATTTATTCACTCATTTATTCACTCTTAAAGGCAAGGCAATGTGAAATAAAACGCTGATCCTAATCCCTCTTCGCTTTCAACCCAGATTCTTCCTCCATGCTTTTCAACAAATTCTTTGCATAAGATCAGGCCAAAACCGGTTCCTTTCTCGCGGTTAGTTCCTAATGTAGAGATACTTTCATCTATCTTGAATAATTTACCGATGTTGTCATTACATATTCCTACCCCATTATCCTTTATTGAGACAACGAACCCATCTGTGATCACGTTTACAGAAATTATTACCATTCCATGTGGCTTAGTAAATTTAATGGCGTTTGAGATCAGGTTTCTCAATATTGCACCAAGCATTGCCTTATCTGCAAATACCGGAGCATTGTGCGGCAACTCTTTATGGATTTTTATAAATTTCTGCCTTGCAACAATTTCAAATATATCTACTATTTCATTGACATAGTCGACTAATTCAAATAGAACGGGATTAAACTCCATTCTGCCTGTTTGCATACGAGCCCATTCCATCAGGTTTGTCAGCAGGTTCATTGCTTTTTGGGATGATTGCCGAATGATCTCAGCCGATTTTTCTATTTCATCATATTGTTTTTCTTTGACCTGATCCTGCAATAATTCACAAAAACCGACAATTGCACTGAAGGGACTTTTCAGATCATGGGCAATGATTGTGAATAATTTATCTTTTTCAGCGTTGAGTTTCTGAAGTTGCTCATGTTTAATTATGAGTTCCGCCTCGTTTTTTTTGCGTTCGGTTATATTTTCAAAAACAGTGGCAAAACTATCCTTGTAGGGACGATACACAGAAATTGAAAAATACTTGTCCAATGGTGCAAAATAGGTTTCAAAGACTTCGGGCTTCCCTGTTGCCGCAACCCTTGAATATATCTCAAAATATGGGGGCTCACTTACCCCATAAGCATCTCTGCTTGTCTTTCCCACAACTGCTTCTCTGTAAATTCCCAGTTGGAGTTCAAATGCTGGATTGACATCAATGATACGGTAATCTTCAGGAACCCCCTGTTCGTTATAGATCATGGTATGCAGGGCCAAACCGTCAATCATGTTGGAGTAAAGAGCGTGGAATTTCTCCTCACTCATAATTAATGCCAATTCTGCCGCATTTTTTCTTTCACTTTCAATGATTTCGCGATCTCTTATATTCTCAAGTGCAGTATTTACTTTTTCTAACCTTTGTAACTCTGCTATCAGCTCCGCCTTTGATTTTCTTGAATAGTCCAACATATCGATTCAATTAAGAGTGGAAATTCTACCTTTCTTTGTCTATAAAGTTAATTAAATTTAATCATTTACACAAACACTCTGACACTCGTATCCACTCCAAAACACCTCAATATTTGCTCAATCTTGACAACAGTTGTATTGAATTTATCAAATTTTAACTCTTTCCGGATAAATCATATCTTTATAGCAAAAATTAATATAATTAACTTAATGAAAATTGATTTAACAAACATCAAGATAAAGGAGATCGGTCTGAAAGAGGTTGAGCTCCTGACCAAATACAGAATGGACTATCTAACGGAATTACAGGGAGAGCAATCCCCTGAATATCAGAAAAAGCTAAGTGAGGAGCTGAACATATACTTTAAAGAGGCTTTGGCCGAAAAGCGTTTTTTTGCCTATATGGCCATGCTTGACGATGAAATTCTCAGTTTTGGAGCCATGGTGATAAAAAAGATACCTGGAGATTTCAACCAGTCGTTATACCTCGAAGGAGATATACTTAATATGTATACTGTACCAAAGGCAAGAAGGAACGGTATATCCGCACTTATTCTCAAGCAGCTTATAGATGAGGCAGAGAAACGAGGCATCAGCAAGATTTCACTTCACACCACAAAAGAGGGTGAAAAATTGTACCGTTCTTTTGGATTCAGTGAACCAATTTATCCAGTATTGGAGTTGTGTATTTAAATAAAGCAAAATATATCTTTATATTTTTTCATATCTTTGCTGCGGTTGATTAGCAACTTATAGATCGCATTGTATATAAACACATTATAAATCATTTTTTATGAATTTTTCACATGAAGTTGAAGGTATGATTTGTGTCGCTCAAGGAGCAAATCATGGTTCTGCACCTATTCCTGAAGAAGGCAGATGGGTGAAGGCCAAAGAAGTTAAAGACATCTCGGGTTTAACCCATGGAGTTGGTTGGTGTGCGCCTCAGCAGGGGGCATGTAAGCTTACCCTGAATGTCAAAGATGGGATTATTCAGGAAGCACTGGTTGAAACTATTGGTTGTTCAGGAATGACTCACTCGGCTGCCATGGCCTCTGAGATCCTTCCGGGAAAAACTATCCTCGAAGCGCTTAATACAGATCTGGTATGTGATGCTATTAATACTGCAATGCGCGAACTTTTCCTGCAGATTGTATATGGAAGGACTCAAACTGCTTTTTCTGAAGGCGGGCTGCCTATCGGTGCCGGCCTCGAAGACCTTGGCAAAGGCCTCAGGAGCGTTACAGCCACTATGTATGGGACTGTTGCTAAAGGTCCCCGCTACCTTGAGATGGCAGAAGGTTATGTTACAAAGATTGGACTTGATGCTGATAATGAAATCATTGGTTATGAATTTTTAAATCTAGGCCGTATGATGGATATGATTAAAGGAGGCACCGATGCAAACGAAGCCATCAAAAAAGCATCCGGCAAATATGGCCGTATAGATGAAGCAGTAGTAGTTATTGACCCACGTAAACAATAGGAGGAACAGAAAATGCCATTATTTGAAAGTTACGACAGACGAATTAACCAGATAAACAAGGTGCTTAATTCTTATGGTATTTCTTCAATTGAA
>JBAYMP010000099.1:0-4749 GCA_041663505.1 Bacteroidales bacterium
AGTTACAGAAGATTGAGCAAGGATTTTGAATTCAACCCGGACACAAGTGAAGCGATGATACAGTTGGCGATGATTAAACTGATGCTTAACAGAATTAATTAATAAAATTTAAACAGTTTCTGACACTTCCGAAGAACGGTTTCAACTGAATTGGGCAGGGAAAGCACAGGCAAGACGCGAGGCACAGAAGCGAAGCACCGGTACGCTTCGTCCGTGTCCTGAAGAATCGGTGAATTGGGACACAACCGAGAATTTATACATTGAAGGAGATAACCTCGAAACATTGAAGTTGCTGCAAAAGAGCTATTACAAAAAGGTCAAAATGATTTATATTGACCCTCCTTACAATACAGGAAAAGACTTTGTCTATAAAGATAATTACATCGATAACATGACTAATTATCTTGAAATTTCTGGACAAGATCGATCGCTTGGCACCAATACCGAAAGTGATGGAAGATACCATTCCAATTGGCTCAATATGATGTATCCTCGTTTGAAGTTAGCTCGGAATTTATTAACAGATAATGGAGTAATTTTTATTTCTATTGATGATAATGAAGTTGCTAATTTAAAAAAGGTTTGTGACGAAATTTTTGGTGAGGAGAATTTCGTAGGTCAAATATCAGTATTGAGTAATCCAAGAGGAAGACAGTCTGATGTTCATTTAGCTGCTGTTAATGACTTGCTTTTAATCTATTCGAAGAACTCTTATCTAGCCAAAATTAATGGGCTTCCCCTAACTGATCCTCAAAAAAATGAGTTTAGCTTCTATGATGAAACACAAGATGATTATTACCGTTTACTTGGTTTAAGGCAAAGAGGGGTCGCTTCTAAACGAACTGATAGACCCGAGATGTTTTTTCCGATATATGTAAATCCAGATACACTTGAAATTTCATTTGTACACAAAGAAAAATGGGAAATCGTATTTCCAAGGAAATCTGACGAAACAGATGGCAGATGGATGTGGGGAAAAGCAAAATGCGAATCAGACATAAAACGACTCGTTGCAAAAAAGATTGAACGGCGGAACGAATTTGACATCTTTGTAAAAGACTATTTACATAAAGAAGATATAGAAAGGACAAGAAAATTTACCACTATATGGAACGAGAAAAGGTATAATAATCAGGTTGGAACTCAAGAAGTAAAAGCTCTTCTAGAAGGAGATTTTATGTCTTTCCCAAAATCAAAAGAGTTTTTAGTAGATATTTGCTTAATGGGTGCAAACAATGAATCAATAATCCTTGATTTTTTCTCAGGTTCTGCTACTACTGCTCACGCAGTAATGCAATTAAACGCAGAAGATGGAGGCAATAGGAAATACATAATGATTCAGCTACCTGAGGTTACACCGGAAGACTCAGAGGCAAAAAAAGCAGGATACAAAACTATTGCAGAAATTGGGAAGGAACGTATTCGCCGTGCCGGGAAGAAGATACTTGAAGAGTTAAAGGCTAAACAAGCAAAAGAGGGAGGTCTTTTTCCTGAAGAGCAAAAGAAACTCGATATCGGCTTCAAAGTATTCAAGTTGGATAGCTCCAATATTAATACCTGGGATAGTTCTCCTTCCAACATAGAAGGGGCTTTGTATAATTCCGTTCAAAATATTAAATCGGACAGGACCGAACACGATCTGCTTTATGAGATATTGTTGAAATATGGTATCGACCTTGTTCAGCCTATTAACGAATATGTTTTAGCCGGTAAGAAAGTATATGAAATGGGAGCCGGTGCATTGATTGTTTGTATGGCAGACCATGTTAAACCGGAAGCTGCAGAAGCTATTGCACAACTATGGAAAGAGGTTAAACCAACTGCTATTGATGAATCGTCCAAAGCAGCAATTAATTGCCGGGTAGTATTCAAAGACAACGGATTTGACGACAATAACGACAAAACAAATGTTTTGCAAATATTAAAACAGCATGGAATTGATAATGTTGTAACTATATAGGGTTATGGAAAATATAGAAAACAGTCAGTATTTTGAGGCTCAGTTCGAAGAAGTTCGATCAATTATTGATCTTCGTAAAACAAGGGCATACAGAGCTGTAAACAACGAGAGTATAATTAGTAATTGGGAGGTGGGGCACTATATCTCAGATAAACTAAAATCTGCACAATGGGGCAGTAAAGTTGTAGATATGCTGGTTAATTACCTACAACAAAAACAGCCCGGTTTAAAGGGGTACGACAGAAGAGCAATTTATAGAATGGTGCAATTTTATGAGGCTTATTCAATTTCTGAATTTGTGGGGTTTTTGCCACCACAATTGCAATTGCCGGCAAATGAGAAAGATATAATTGTGGGGTTTGAAAACCCACAATTGGAAAACGAGAAGAATATCCTCTCATTCTTGTGTCTAGTTAACTGGACAAATCATATTAAGATATTGTCTGGATGCAATCATCCCGATGAAAGAGCATTTTATATCTATTTGTGCTACAAGGAAAAACTATTGACCAGGGAGCTTGATAGACAGATAAAAGCCGGAGTATATGAACGTAGTCTTATAGGGAATAACAAACAGACCTCTGTTTTAAGGCAAAGCTATCCAACAGCAAAACAATATTTTAAAGATTCTTATATCGTAGATTTCTTAAACCTGCCGGAGGTGCATAGCGAAAAGAGCCTTCATAAAGGATTGACCGAACAAATGAAAAATTTTATTCTTGAGCTGGGAAGAGACTTTATATTTATTGGAGAGGAGTATCGAATTCAGGTAGGAATGAGAGATTTTAGAATTGATTTACTGTTTTATCACAGGGGCTTACAGTGCTTAGTAGCCATAGAATTAAAAACTACGGAATTTCAACCGGATTATATTGGCCAACTTGATTTCTACCTCGAAGCTTTGGATCGTGATGTGAAAAAGGAGAATGAAAATCCAAGTATTGGAATATTATTATGCAAAAGTGCAGATAGCGAAGTTGTTGAATATGCTCTTAGTAGAAGTCTAAGTCCCTCTATGATTGCAGAATACAAGCGGCAAATGATACCAAAAGATATATTACAAAAGCATCTACAGGAATTTTATGATAATGTATCTGAATAAAAAATGCAGAAAATAATGAAACTACTATTTGAAAAAGATCTTGAATATCAATCAGAAGCAATAAAAAGTATCTGTGAGATCTTCGACGGTCAGGAGATATTTCAAAGTAATTTTTCGGTTAGTATCCCACATATGGTCAGCGATGTTGGCATAATCGATTTTAATAGTGGTTTTTCAAACACCACAATTGGAATTGGTAATAAGCTTAAAGTTATAGATGAAAACCTATTGACAAATATCCAGAAAATTCAGCTAAGGAATGGGCTACCTCAGTCTACAGAAGAGAACTTCCGTAAAGAGGGAATGAACTTTACTGTCGAGATGGAGACCGGTACAGGGAAAACCTATGTTTATCTGAGAACCATTTTTGAACTGAACCAGAAATATGGATTCACTAAATTCATAATTGTTGTCCCTAGCATTGCTATTAAAGAGGGAACCAATAAATCTCTCCAAATTACCGAGGAGCATTTTAAAGGGATATATGGAAATACTGTTTATAACTATTTTGTTTATGACAGTAATAAACTTGAGCAGGTCCGGAGTTTTGCAACCAGTGACAATATTGAAATAATGGTAATCAATATTGATGCTTTTCGGAAAAGTTTTGAAAACGACGATGAGAACAATAAATCTAATGTAATTCACCGGTATAAAGACACTTTGGGTTTCAAACCTATTGAGCTGATTCAGGAAACACACCCGATTGTTATCATTGACGAGCCTCAGAGTGTCGACAATACCGATAAGGCGAAGGAGGCGATTTCTGCGCTTAACCCTTTGTGTTGTATGAGATATTCGGCAACTCATAAGCAAAAGTACAACCTGGTGTATAAACTGGACTCGGTTGATGCATACGAAATGAAGCTGGTAAAGCAAATTGAGGTTGCCACTGCCGAGGTAGAGGGCTATATGAATAGCGCATACATCTTTCTTGAAAAGGTTGACAATAGGTCGGGTATAAAAGCCTATATGGAACTGGATGTTCAGAGTAAAGGAAAAGTGACTCGTTCAAAGAAATGGGTAAAACAAGGTGATGATTTATATGATATTACCAAGCGGGATCAGTACGAAGGTTATATTGTTAAGGATATCGTATTCAACAGGCAAACGGGACTTTGGGAAGTCTCGTTTACAAGTAATTCGCATATATCAATCGAGGGTAAAGCACTTGGTTCTGTTAGTCAAGATTTAATGGAGCGAGAACAGATTCGAATAACAATTGAATCACATTTGGATAAAGAGCTTTTATTAAATCCGCTTGGAATAAAAGTTCTCAGTTTATTTTTCATAGACAAGGTTGCAAATTATCGTCAATACGACGATGAAGGGAATAAGGTAAAAGGGAAATTTGCAGTTATTTTTGAAGAGGAGTATGAAAAATTGATTTCCCAAACAAAATATCAGTCACTTTTCAAAGAGATAAAGGACAAAAGTATTCCTGTTGAGAATATTCATGATGGCTATTTTTCAATAGACAAACGCGGAAAGGGATCAAACAAAAAAGAAAAATTTGAATGCTTTGTAGATTCATCTGGAAAAACTGCAAAAGATGATGATGCATATAATCTAATTATGAAAGATAAAGAGCGATTATTGAGTTTTGAAGAGCCTTTACGTTTTGTTTTCTCTCACTCTGCCCTTAAAGAGGGATGGGACAACCCAAATGTCTTCCAGATATGCACAC
>JBAYMP010000100.1:0-4724 GCA_041663505.1 Bacteroidales bacterium
GCCTGTCGGTTTCTGCAAAGGAATTATAGAATTCAGTCGTGGTTTGAAACACTTCCCACCCGTTTGTAGCGTAGGTATAGGTGCCGTCGGGGTTTTTGAGATAATAAGGTGACCCATCAACCCAGGGATGAAACATCATGCCAATCTTGGAATATTCCCCTTCAGAAGAGCCCGTCCTATCCATAGACATGATAAAAATGTGTTCTGGCCCATCAGGAGCATCAATATCATAAATGTTCAACAAAGATGTATCCATAAAATATTCACTCTGATCATAAAGTACTTTATGTGCATAGTAAGCTGCACTATCATACATTTGGTCCACATCTTCAGTCATATCAGTGTATTTGAACACTCCGCTTTCCTTGGAAGATGCAATTGTCAGATATGCTTTTGCCAGAAAAGACTGTGCCGCAACCTTATCAACTCGCCCTACGACCCTGTTGATATTGAGATAACTTTCTGACTTTTTCAAATCGGAAAGAATTAAATCGTATATTTCATCCAGATTTTCAGCCATTTCAGGAGACGTTTGTGAAACAGTCTTTACCATTGACAATTGAATTGGTACCAACCCAAAAACTCTAACGAGGTTAAAATAATGATAAGCTCTCAGGAAATAAGCTTCCCCAAACAGTTTTACCTTGTCATCCTCGTCAAAATCACTGTTCATAACGTTTTCAATTACTGCATTAGCCCTGTTTATTCCAATATAACAATATTTAAAATAATATGTCAATGTTTCATTGTTAGCATCTGCCTTCCAATTATTCAGATCCTGCGCCCCATAAGCCTCGCCGGACTTAACATCACAGATGTCTGATGCCAGCTCTCCAATATAAAAGATACCTCTCGAATATTCAATAAAGTTCAGCGCATTGTAAGCATACAATAAAGACGATTCGGCATCATCCACAGTCGTATAGAAATTATCTTCGGAATAAAATCCGTATGGGTCTTCTGTCAAATTACAGGAAGTAATAAACATCCCGCTAAGCATTAGAATCAATAATATTCTCGTTTTCATATTTTCCAGTATTAAAATGTGATATCTAATCCAAGAGTCATTTGTCTCAGCCGGGGATAACCATAGTAAATGCCATCAGTTCCAGCTTCGGGAGCATATCCTGTAAACTTAGTAAAAGTGTAGAGATTCGATATATTAACATTAAAACGGGCATTGGAAATCCATTTCACTTTCTTAGATTTAAAGTTATATCCAAGGCTGACATCCTGGATTCTCACATAAGATCCATCCTCAATCCACCAGTCCGAGATGTAATAGGTCCTATCATCACGAAGGCTAGGATAATCATTATTGGGATTGTCCTGCGTCCATCTAAGTGGCATAGTGCTGGCCTGCCCTCCCCACTTGTTCTGATTCAGGATATCATTTCCAAACACCCCGTTGATGAAAACTTCTGCGTCAAAATTCTTATACCTGCCATTCAAAGAAAGGCTCAACATAAAATCAGGATTTGGATTACCGATAATGGTACGATCTTCATCAGAAAAAGAACTATCACCATTCACATCTACATATTTATATTCTCCAGGCTTAGCCATATCTCCCGTCAAACCAGCAGCAAGACCTTCTGCCTCCGTCTGTATAATACCATCAACTTTATAGCCATAGAATACGTTGACAGGTTGACCTATAGCCAAAATATTGGGATATGCGCTGAAAGTTGAAAGAGAGGTCCCCCAGAAATCATAGAGCATTCCTGTGTTCGGATCCGTGTTCAAACCTGAAGCTGTTTTATCTCCAAGATTAATCACTTTGTTCCTATTTCTGGAATATACTACTGTTGCAGAAAAATCATAATCCTTTTTCCTGATGAGGTTACCAGTAACCGTTAGTTCAAAACCGTTATTATTAATTTCACCATCATTAACCCACATCTTGTCATAACCTGAAGAAAGGGAGAGTAAAGTCTGACGAAGCAAATTGTAAGTATGCTTCTTATAATAATCAAAGGTTAACGACAATCTTTTATTAAAGAAAGCCATATCAACACCAATATCATATTGTGCCGTTGTTTCCCATTTTAGATCCTCATTAGGAATGCCGCTCCATACTGCAAACCGGTAGTTATCGCCTGTATAACCAGAAATATAGCCTGGGCCAATAGCAGTTTGCCAACTGCCATCTGTATAATATTGTTCCGTACCATACTGACTCAGCGTCTGATAAACCGAGATTCCCTGATTTCCGGAAATACCGTAGCTGAGACGGCCTTTCAGTTCGTCAAAGAATTGAAGATTCTTGATAAAGTTTTCTTCATGTGCTTTCCAGCTTATTGCACCAGAGGGGAAATAAGCCCATTTGTTATTTGCCCCGAATTTGGAAGACCCATCAGCACGGGAAGTGAATGTAAACAAATACTTGTCCATCAGTGAATAATTAAGACGTCCCATAAACGAAACCAATTTTGATTCGGAGAAGCTGTTACTTAACACATTTTTTTCTGCATCACCAGATGCCATGTTCTCATTACCTGTCGCTTCGTTGACAAAATCGTAGGCCCATAAGTTTGAGCTCCGGCTCATACTATATTGATACGAATGACCAATCATCGCAGTCATTTTATGTTTTTTCCCAAAGGTTTTGTCATATGTCAAATAGGTTTCAGTATCATAGGTCTCTCCCATCCAGTTTGAGATTGCCGCTGCACCATTATTGGTCACTCCGAGCTCCGAATAGACTTTGGGATAATACTTATCAGTAATGTACTCTCCGTATTTGTAATTAAACTGTGATTTTAAGATCAGTCCTTTTGCCAAGCGCAAATCAGCCTGCCAGGATGAAATAACGTCCAGACTCTTGGTCACATTATTCTGAAGATCTGTTAGCGCAACCGGATTGGTATAATCCGTTTCTCCTGCCTGGTAATAGCTTCCGTCTTCACTATAGACAGGCCATAGCGGACTCCGATAATAAGTCAGTCCTCCGTTGTAATCACGGTTACCTTTGGTTATAATATTCTTTGAACTGATTGTCAGAAAATCATAAACCTTGTGGGATACGCCCAGATTTACAGTCCCTTTGGTATAATCATCCTCAACATAACTTCCCTGTTGATCAAAATAATTCACCATCAGGTTGAAAGAAGTTTTTGCACTTGCACTGTTGATACCTAAGGTTGTATTTTCTGAAACAGGAACACTTCTGAAAACAATCTCGTCCCACTTCGTATAATATGGCCATTCTCCACTTTGTATCTCTTCTACCGAAGGATAATAAACGCCGTTGGAAAACGTCGTTCCTGTATATAAAGGAGTTTCATCGGCATTGATTCTTTGTTCGTTACTTAATTGGGCCATTAATGCTGCATCTCTCCATATATTCAGTTTAGAAGAGAACTGAGACAAGGTGGTCTGATGTTTAAGATTGACCTTGGTTATACCCTCTTTACCTTTTTTTGTGGTAATCATGATTACCCCGTTTGCACCCCTGGAACCAAAAATTGCTGAAGCTGAAGCATCTTTCAATATTTCTATTGACTCAATATCTTCAGGATTAATCTGTTTCAGGTTGCCTGCTTCTCCAAAAGGAAAACCATCCACAACCACCAAAGGGGTATTTGAACCATACAAAGAGCTGCCGCCTCTAATTCTGACTGTTGAACTGGTATTGGGATCATCGGAAACAGTGATTATCTGAAGACCAGCAGCTCGGCCTTGCAGTAAAGCATCAATGGAATTGGCTGGAATATTTTTCAGCATGTCAGTTTTTACAGTACTGACCGAACCCGTGAGGTCACTTTTCTTTACTGATCCATATCCAACAACGACCACGTCATTCAACCCGAGGTCATTTTCTTCCAGAATTACATCCAGACGATTTTTACCAGCAGGCTTTATCTCTTTCGTTTTATAACCAATGTAAGAGAAAACCAAAACAGGATCTTTGGTTTTCAAATCCAATTGGTAATCTCCGGAAACACTTGTCATAGTTCCATTCTTCGTTCCTTTTTCCATGATGGTAACTCCAGATACAACTTCGCCTTTTGTAGAGACTACATTCCCTGAAATTTTAGTTTGCGCGAATGAAGACAACATAGCCAAGGCATACATGATTGAAAATAGGCTCAATCGAAGCAACCAGTTCTTCTTTTTCATAAGCATTATGATTATTAGGTTAAATTGACACAACAAAACTAATCAACCAAATATCAAGAGCATTTGCTTTTAATGCTAATTGATAATACTTATATGAATAACTAACAAATTATTTTGTGGATTCCGGCTACCAAAAATAAGCAGCACCAGAAAACCGATACTGCTAAACAGACTGTATATCATATAATTATAGTCTATAAAATACTCTAATAGACTATATAGCTATAGCTATCGAGGTTAATATTTAATGATATATTTTTGTTGTGATCTAAACTCTGTTGGGGTGCAACCTTTCTTTATTTTAAAAGATCGGTTAAAATTTGAGATATTATTAAAACCACTCTCAAAGCAAATCTCAGCTATCGTTTTCTCGCTTTCAATAAGAAGTTTGGCCGCATAACCAATCCTTAGATCTGAAAGGTAATCTGAAAAGGAACGTTGGGTTCGTTTTTTGAAGAAATGGCTAAAAGCAGACGGCGTCATGGAAACCAAAGCAGCTACGTCATTCAAGGAAATCGGATTGATCAGATTTTTATATAGGTATTGATTGACAATTTTGATACGCCTGCTTTTGGAAGTATCAAATTGTCCGACATAAGATA
>JBAYMP010000101.1:0-4612 GCA_041663505.1 Bacteroidales bacterium
TGCTTTCCAGCATAGTGCTTTGTCATGCCGATATCGTTCTGAACTCCGATGGTATCAGACAGTACTTTAGTTTCATCTCCATCCTTCAGGACAGGTGTTTCATCCCTGTGCTTCATACCAAGAGGTATGTTGTGCTTCAGATATGCGTCCAGAGCAGCGTAGTCAATCTGGATGTCTCCAAGAAATACTCCTCTTACACCACAATTATGTACAAATATTCCAGAAGATAATGCAAAGTTATGATATTTTTCCACGCTAAGACAGTATACATCTTCTTTTTCTGCAATAGATTCTGTATATAGTACTTTGTGATTATGTATTTGTATTGGAGCTTCTCTTTTGTGCATTTTTAAATGATTTCCTAGTCCTCCTTTTTTAAGCTGTTTTCCACAAGCACTGCATGTTACAGGTTTACTATTATTTTCTGTATTCCAGTTTGCCAGGTATTTTGCTCCTCTTTTTCCATTATCTTTTACTGACTCTGCAAAATGTTCAGGATTATTTTTCATGTAATCTGTAATATTTTTTACTGCTACTTCTTTTCTTTGTTCAGTGTATTTTTCATCGAAAAAATAACCTCTGTCTTTTATAGTTTTCATTTTCTTTTCTTGAAATTCAGGTGCTGTAAAGGAACACTTTAAACTTCTGTGGTGAGTAGTGTGCTCAACTTTATTCATCATAATTAAATTTGAAGGATCGTTGTTATACCACTTTACATCAATATGATGCACAATTTCAGTAGTTGGGTCAATTGATTTGTTAAAGTGCTCATATACCATTTTATGTGTTAAAGTAGCTCTGTGATGAACTGAGTGAATGCTCTCGTAGCCATCCCTGGTTTGATATGACCTATACAAAGGCATTAAACTATCTTGAGGTTTGAGATCTTTTGCTTCTTTATAAGCCCCATTGATTAACATAAACTTGTGATCCGGAGTGCAAATTATTTCTTCTCCACCACTTATTACCACTTTCATTACTTCTGCATTAGTTCTTGTTTTTGCTGCAATTGCTTTTCCTGGAACTATTTTAAGTTGTTCATTCATTGAATATACATAGAATTCGCCTTTGTTTACGAGTTCTTCTAAAGTCTGTTGAGTACCATCAAGTAATGGGACTTTAGTGTTTCCTCTAAAGCATCCAATGTCAACTCCAACAAAGTTAGGGCAGATGTAATCTTTAATTTTTGCAGTAAATCCTATGCAACATCCCGCGCCTGCGTGTGCGTCAGGCATGATAGAGATCCCATCTTCAAATGCTGGGATGTTTGAAATTCTGTAAATCTGAGACATCGTTTCTGGGTCTAAGCCTTTTGCATGTATTTTTATATCGAATACCATTAAAGATCACCTGCTTCTCCTACGTGTTCTCCTTTTTGATTATAAACATGCATTTTCAGCATAGTGCCGCCTCTTTCCTGTGCGTGTTCTATTGCTTCTTCTTTTGTGTCGAAATCGCCTTCGAGCCAATCTTCGTTAGCAAATGTGTCTACACCGACTACTCTGAATTTTTTCCCATTTTGGGGAAATCTTCCGAATCCTTCAAAGGGCATTGATTCATCTCCTTTTGTACATGAAAGCTTTACTTTCATCTAAAATATTCGCATAGTAGTTATCCTGATCATCTTGTTTCTTGTCTCCTGAAATCCAGGAAGACAGATCGCACATTGCTGAAAGTAAAATGGGGAGACCGTAAATAAAGAACAATACTCCTCCTATAAACTTTAACATTTCCATAGCTAGATATTCCATATTACTCATCTACACTACTTACTATGTGGGCATATTATATATACTTATGCCCATTTGTGTTTAAAAAAAAATTATAGATTTCTAAGCTCAAAGTTCAAGAGTTTTTGATACATTAAACGCCTCTGCTTTGCATGTTCAACTTTGTGTTCTCCAGAGTGAGTTCCAGCTTCAAATTGCTTGTACGGATGCCAGAATACAACCCATCCGATTCCTCCAACAATCCATTTTCTCCAGGGAGATTTAGGTGTATTATAAATTCTGTATGTTCGAGACATAATAAGGAGTCGAAGAGCAGGGGGAAAAGAGACCCCAGAAGAAAAAACCCTGCTCTTCTAATGGCATAAGTTAATTATGCTTTTCTAGTATATACGTTTGCTCCTTGATCAGCTAATGTTGCTGCAAGAGCAGTTGCTTCTGCTTGAGTTTTACATTCCACTACAACTAAGCATTCTGGAGTGTCTATTGTATTACCACCAACTGTTGAATATGTGTATGTTAAATTATTAATCTTAACTCGCAGAGAGGCTGCTGATGTCAAAAGCCTCCATTCAAGAGTTACATTTTCACCTTCACCTCCCACAAACGTAGGAGTTGCGCTCATAGGAACTGCGACTGTGGAGTTAGTAGTCCATCTGGCAATCTCGGTACTTTTGGTTCCAACTTTTGCTGTAACCCAGCATGTGCCTTTTACGGTTGCTACCGTAGAAAACATGCTTAACGTGAGTGCATCAATGCTGATCTTTTTACCTGATACACCAGGAATTTGAATTGATTTCATAAAACACTTGTCGTTGCCACATTCGGAATAGATTGTGGAATAAGTGTTTGGTACAGTTACTTTAGCCATTTTATTATACCTTCTTATAGATGTTGTAATCTTGCGATAGTTTATCTGTAAAGCCATTGGTTTCAGATTCTAGGCATTTAATTAAAACTTTGTAGTTGCTGGTGTCATCATCTTCATCACCGATAATTGTAGCATCGAGAAGCAGGCTATTTGCTATTGATTTTGGAGTTACTTTGTAGTAATTTCCAATTTTATTTCCAGACATGTAGTTATCTTCAGCAATAACAGTCATGCTTTCTGGAACTAAGTTTGCTATACCATATCCGACAACTGGAGGCCCTCCGGCAGAGCGTGTTCTGGTTCCTTTTGTGTTAATTATGTTGTTGTGAAATACGTTTGCAGTACAGCCTTTCACTATTGCGTTGTTGAACTGGATTGAATTATCATAGCAACCATCAAAAGTATTGTGATCAATTGTGACACCGTTTCCCCAAGGGCCCACGTTGATTCCAACACTCCATACAGACCAATCTGACCAGGCTATTTCGTTTGTGAATGTATTATTGTGGATCCTGACAGTTTGCGGATTTAATCCAGCTTTTTTCCGTTGGTCATTAATCCATATCCCACAAAGGTTTGGCCCTTTGAACTCATTGTTAAAAATTTCAATGTTGTTGGTTAGTGTAGTTTTGTTAGCTTCATTCGCTACTTGGAAACCATTATGCCCCATTTTCATGGCAGTGTTATTGTGATCTCCAGTGTATGACAAAAATTTATTTCCGTATACTTTCCAGTTTGTGCAGTTATCCAATCTTGCGCAACTGTCTGTGATGCCCTTGACTCTATTGTTTTTCAGAACGTTAACACCATTAACTTCAATGCAGAAAAAGGCGTCGTGCTGGTGGTTCTCGGCATCGTTATCATAGATTTCTACATTTTCTGCAAACTTTATATGAGCTGCTTCTCCAAATGCGTCCCTAAAGATCATGTTATGTATTTTTATATTGGAGGCTTTGCGTCCGTTTACCTCACCTTGAAGTTGTATAAGTCTTTCAACACCTGATCCTGCACTTTGAAGTTTATCGTGGGCATAACCTAATTTTGTGCTTTGATTTTGGCAGTTACCATCAAAGGTAAATCCATATATCTCTATGTTTTTTGGAATTACTTTAGGATAACTTGCTAAAACTGCAGTCCCGTTGGGAAATACGCAATTGTTTACGTTTGTTCCACATGCCATATTCCCTACTTTTAGAACAGCGCTCGCATCTCCTGCGAAAGTCGTGTCTGATCCTATTAGTACTTGATCAGATATTGTAAAATCGAAGGGCCCCACTAAATAAACCATATTTCCAGGATTTTTATAGGCCCATGACAATGCTTTGTTGATGGACTCTTGATCATCTGAGCCATCACAATTATAGTCACCAGTACCGTTTCCGGTGACAAGTTTTGTAATTGTCAAGGTAATACCTCATACTGTTTTTCAAAATATCAATTAAGATATTAGTATGGGTTGTATGATAAAAATCAAACTGTATTCAAGAGTATTAAAAATGCAAAAAAAAAAGAGAATGGGAAAGAAAATAATCCCATTAAAGAAGGTCTTTAGTAGGTTTTTCAAGGTCTTTTAAGCGGCCTTTTAACAAACGAAATCCGAAAACTTCTGTTTCCTCAAAATATTCTGGAGTGTTTAAAATTTCATTCATATTTTTAGGAACATTTTTTAGACAAAACGTATTTCCACTTTCCAGGATGCTTTTATCGAATAGCAGATATACCAATTTTTGGAGGTCTTCTATGCTTCCGCAAGGTATTAATATTCCAGGACAGTCTTCAAGGAGGTCGTCCTCATCCCTATCGTCTTCGTCCTTGTAATCCATAGAAAGATCATATCCTTGCCTTATAGCTTTTCCAGTGCTTGAATAACTGCTCTCACCGTAACACGATCATATTCTTTCACATGCTCAGGGAGCTCATCATATGGATAAAGGTCAGTGTGACATTTTCCGCAATACCTGGTGAACTTGCCTGTGTCGGTGCGCTTATCATCACTTGGATCAAATAAAGGACA
>JBAYMP010000102.1:0-4533 GCA_041663505.1 Bacteroidales bacterium
AAGATTTAAATATGGAAATTAAAGACACTACCATTGAAATGCTTGGTGTTGTTAAGAAAGCTGTCATTGCTAAAGACTCAACTACCCTAATTGATGGTAATGGCGATAAGAACGTCTTAGATGCTCGCATCGCTGAAATTCGGTCCCAAATCGAAAACGTTACCGGCGAATATGATAAGAAACGTTTAACCGAAAGATTAGCAAAACTTACTTCCGGCGTTGCCGTCTTAAAAGTCGGTGCCATGACCGAAACCGAATTAAAAGAAAAGAAATTAAAGATTGAAGATGCTCTAAACGCCACCAAAGCCGCGATTGCCGAAGGCATCGTCATCGGCGGAGGTGCGGCTTTAGTCGAAATCTATAACGATATCAAACCGACATTGAAATCCGATATCATCGATATCCAAAAAGGCATCAATGTCGTTGTTGAATCGTTAACCGCTCCCGTCTATCAAATCGCTGACAATGCCGGATATGATCCCCTAGAAATTGTCGAAAAACAAAAAGTTGCTCGCAAGAACTACGGTTTCAACGCCAGAACCGGCGAGTGGGTTGATATGTACCAAGCGGGAATCGTTGATCCAACAAAGGTGACAAGAAGCGCCATTCTCAATGCCGCTTCCATAAGCGCTATGTTCTTAACAACCGAAGTCGGCGTTGCCAATATCAAAGAAGAAAAAGCCGCTCCCGCAATGCCGGAAATGTATTAATCAGATATATCATTAAAGATCCTTCGGGATCTTTTTTGCTTTTTATAAGTATACTTTTAGTATATAGATGAGAATCGTACGGATTTGAACTTAAAGGTCTTGAGTTAAAAACGCTTTCATAGTATAATATAAAAGTGTGGTAAAGCACTGATCGTTTTCGCATTGGATTCGTTCCCTTGGCGTGCTTTTTTTTCTGCCGAGTGGTAGTTAACGAATCCATCGAGGGCCATCAAAAAAGGAAACTTTGGCTTTTTCACATCCCTTTAGGCACCCATCAATCTGGTGACAGATTGAAAAATATAGACAAAAGAGGCGAAAAAAATTGTTTAAAAGTCAGTATCTACAAAAGGTTTATGCTTCGGTATCAAAACGTTACAACGATCAACCGGAATTCATGCAAGCGGTCGAAGAATTTTTCGAATCAATGGATTCTTTAGTTGAAAAAGAACCCAACATCGAAAAATTTGCCATCATGGAACGCATTGTTGAACCGGAAAGAACCATCAAGTTCCGCGTTACGTGGACTGATGATTCTGGAAAGATCCAAGTCAACCGGGCAATGCGCGTTCAGTTTAACTCCGCCATTGGACCATACAAAGGTGGAATTAGATTTGCACCGAATGTCAATGAATCGATTTGCAAATTCTTAGGATTTGAACAAACCTTCAAAAACAGTTTAACCGGTCTGCCAATGGGCGGAGCCAAAGGTGGAGCCGATTTTGATCCCAATGGTAAATCCGATCGGGAAATCATGACCTTCTGTCAATCATTTATGTCGGAATTATATCAACATGTTGGTCCAAACTATGACGTTCCTGCTGGCGATTTCGGTGTCGGTGCCCGGGAAATCGGTTACATGTTTGGTTTCTACAAAAAGATCGTCAACCAATGGAACGGTGTATTCACTTCCAAAGGGTTAGCATCTGGTGGATCACTAGGTCGTCCCGAAGCTACTGGATACGGAGTTTGTTATTTCGCCCAAGAAATGTTAAAAGCTTATCGTAACGATACCTTCAAAGGCAAACGCATCATTATCTCCGGCGCCGGAAAAGTCGGCTGGATGGCTGCTTCTAAAGCGACCGAACTCGGAGCTAAAGTTATCGCGATGTCCGACTTCTCGGGCGTTATCCATGATGAAAACGGTATCGATCTGGACTTACTATTAAAATTATCGAAAACTAATAGCGTTGTCATGGACAAATATCGCCAGACTCATCCCGATGCCATCTTCAACCCCGATACCAAATCAATTTGGAATATTAAATGCGATATCGCCATGCCTTGTGCTACCCAAAACGAAATATATTTAGAGAGCGCAAAAGCTTTAGTTGCTAATGGTTGTTGGATGCTTGTCGAAGGCGCTAACATGCCAACGACTTTAGACGCTACCAGATACTTTATTGATCATGGTATTTTATTTGCCCCCGGAAAAGCTTCCAATGCCGGCGGTGTTGCCGTATCTGGTTTAGAAATGACCCAAAACGCGATGCATCTCGGTTGGACCTTCGAAGAAGTCGATGCCAAATTAAAAGAGATTATGGCGGGTATCTTCAAGAAAGCCGATGACGCGGCCATGAAATATACCGGAACCCATAACCTTGTTGCCGGGGCAAATATCGCCGGATTCTTAAAAGTATACCAAGCAATGCTTGAACAAGGCACTTTATAGGCTTTTGATGATGAGATCTTTCTATCCCGCTCATATCCTGCTGCCAAGACCGAGTACCGATCTTTCCAAGTGGGCGGTCATCGCCTGTGATCAATTCACTAGTCAACCGGAATACTGGGATTCGCTAAATCAACAAATAAGCGATTCCCCATCGACGCTCCGCCTCATCTTGCCGGAAGCTTATTTAGGTATTGATGAAGCAGAAGAAATAACTAAAATCAACCGGCATATGGACGCTTATTTACAAGATGCCATCCTTCAAGACTCGGGAAATTGCATGATTCTTGTCGAGCGCCAAACGCCATATGTGCCCTGCCGTTTAGGGCTCGTTTTGGCGGTTGATTTGGAAATGTATTCTTATGCGCCGGGATCAAAGCCTTTGATTCGGGCGACAGAGCAAACGGTTGCCTTCCGGATTCCTCCCAGAGTAAAGATTCGTGAAAAAGCTGCGATTGAAATTCCTCATGTTTTACTTTTAATTAATGACAAAGACGAACATATCATTGAATCTTTATATACCAAACGCGATACGCTGGAAAAAGTATATGATTTTGAACTCAATATGAATGGCGGTCATTTGCGCGGCTATAAAATCAAAGAATTTGACACCCTGCAAAACCAGTTTAATAAACTGATAAGTCCCGAATACTCACAAAAGATGTACAATGACCCCCAAGCGGGATTATTAGGTCTCGTGGGTGATGGCAATCACTCACTCGCTTCCGCAAAAGCTCATTGGGATAATGTCAAAAAAACATTGACCGCTTTTGAGATTAAAAGTCACCCCGCTCGTTATGCTTTGGTTGAAGTCGAAAACATTTATGATGAAGGTTTAAAATTTGAACCGATTCATCGGGTAATCTTCTCTGCCGATCAAGATTTCTGGTGCGGACTTTGGATGTTACAAACCGGTGATTACCATGCGGCCGTCTACTCAAAAACCCATGGCGCAAGACCACTTCATTTACCAAAAGTGGCACCGCTTGCAATTAAACTCATTCAAGAATACATTGATAATTACATCTTAACCCATCCGGGAACAAAAGTTGATTATGTTCATGGGATGGATAATCTGCTTGCTGTTTGTGATAAGAATCGCGATGCTATTGGCATCACTTTACCACCGCTTGCGAAAGAAGATTTATTCCCGTATGTACTTCAAGAAGGGGTTTTGCCTCGCAAATCGTTTTCGATGGGCGAAGCCATCGAAAAACGGTATTACTTTGAAAGTAAACTGATTATCGCTTCACAAATATCGAAAGGAGAATAAAATAATTTATGAAACGGATTTATAATTTTTCCGCCGGTCCCGCAATCTTGCCCGAACCGGTATTGCTAGAAGCTCAAGAAGAAATGCTAAATTACCATGATTCAGGAATGTCGGTCATGGAAATGAGCCATCGCTCCAAAATTTACGAAACGATTATTCAAGAAGCAGAAATGGATTTACGAAAACTGCTCGCCATTCCCGAAAATTACAAAGTCCTCTTTTTACAAGGCGGAGGAACCCAACAATTCGCCATGGTGCCGATGAACCTGATGAAAAACAAAACGGCGGATTACATTATTACCGGTACTTGGTCAAAGAAAGCCTATACTGAAGCGAAAATGTATGGTACTCCCATCGCTGTCGCATCATCAGCCGATAAGAATTTTGCTTATGTTCCCGATTGTTCAAATCTAAAATTATCGGAAAACGCTGATTATTTATACATGTGCGAAAACGAAACCATCAACGGTAACTTTATGCACAATCTTCCTAATGCCCAAGGCAAAGTCTTGGTTTCGGACTCATCATCATGTTTCTTGTCGCATCCGATGGATGTATCCAAGTTCGGTCTCATCTTCGCCGGCGCGCAAAAGAATGTCGGTCCTGCCGGTGTGACGATTGTCATTATCCGTGAAGATCTAATCACCGATGATGTCTTTCCGGGAACACCTACGATTCTCAAGTATAAAATTCACGCCGATGATGGTTCCATGTATAACACCCCGCCATGTTATGGCATTTACATTTGCGGTAAAGTCTTTAAATGGTTGTTAAAGAATGGCGGATTAGAAGCCATGAAGAAAGTAAACGATAAAAAAGCTGACTTACTTTATAACCTTCTCGATAACTCCAAGCTATTCCATGGTATCGTCGCCAAAGCCGAT
>JBAYMP010000103.1:0-4528 GCA_041663505.1 Bacteroidales bacterium
TTGAATATTCTGGACCATACTGGGCCAGCATTCTGGCGGATACTGGGCCACCGTTCTGGAGCATAGCGGGCCACTTTATACAATAAAGGAGGAGAGCAGGCCCTCCTCCTGTTACAGTTTTTAAGCAAGCAGGTTACTTTTGTAGTTGCAACACAAAAAGAATCTAACATGGCAGGAAAACTAATAACAATGAGCAAAGTAAAGCAAATTTTACAATTAATTGAACAGGGTATCTCGCAAAGAGAGATATCACGATGTTTACAGATTGACCGAAAAACAGTAGGTCAGTATTTTTCAAAGAACAAGGAGTTGAATTTAACAAAGGAAAATCTTCAATCTATTCCGGATGAAGAACTAGAGTCACTTTTCAAGTCAGAAGTCTCGTATTTTGACAGCAATGAGGAGTATAAGTATCTAGAGAGCCAATTTTCTTACTTCAGGAAAGAGTTAAAAAGAACTGGTGTCACGAGGTTCATTCTATGGGAAGAGTACCGTAGAACCCGTTCCGGAGGTTATAGCTACTCTCAGATGTGTCATCACTACCAACAATGGTTAAACAGCGAAAATGTCTCGATGCACTTAGAACACCGTAATGGGGAGGAGATGTACATTGACTTTACCGGAGATAAGCTTCGTTATTTTTGTCCTGATTCCGGTAAGGCAGTAGATGCAGAGGTGCTTGTAACAATACTTGGCGGCAGCAGGAACTTTTATGTAGAGGCGGTTAGGAGTCAAAAAAAAGAAGAATTTACGATGGCTGTCAGTAACTCACTTCATCATTTTGGCGGTGTCCCCAAGGTATTTGTTCCTGACAACCTCAAATCCGGTGTTACTATGGCTGATAAATATCAACCATTAATAAACGACACCTTTCTCTCAATGGCTAATCATTATGGAGCAACTGTGAGTGCTACAAGGTCAAGAAAACCTCGGGACAAGGCAATGGTAGAAAGCATTATTAATGTGGTTTATACATCTGTGTTTGCGCCACTAAGAGACAAACTCCCCTACGGACTTACAGAACTCAACACTAATATAAAAGAGCTTGTAGCCATAGCCGTTGCAAAAAACTTCCAGAACAGAGATTACAGCCGTAAGGAGCTGTTTGAGAAGTATGAAAAGAGTACTCTTATTCCATTGCCAATGCAAAGATATGAGATTACACAATCATATAAACTCAAGGTAAACACCGAGTATCATGTCTATTTTAACAAGGACAGACACAGCTACAGTGTTCCATATAAATATGCAGGAAAACGTATCAAGGCAGTTGTATCATCAAACACAATATCCCTCTATTATAATAATATTCAAATAGCTTCTCATATACGAAGCAGTAATGAAAACGGATATACTACTAAAGATGAACATCGACATCCAAATCATAGATATGTTGATCAATGGGAACCTGCTGTTGCTTATGCCTGGGGCAATAAAATAGACTCTGTGGTAGAAGATTACATGAGAAATATGATGTCCGAAAGCACATATCCCCATGTGGCCAGAAGGATGTATGAAGGGGTTGTAAATTTGAGTAAGAAGTATGGACACTACAGACTGACAAACGCCTGCAAAAGGGCATTAAATTACAGGGTGTATGATTACAGCACCTTAAAGAATATCCTTTCTAACAACCTGGATCAACATGACAGGGAACCTGTAGTTAGTACCGTGAAGCTGCCATATCACGAAAACATAAGAGGTGCTCAATATTACAAATAGACAGACAACTATGGATAGCAGTAACATACTAAGTAAAATGAGTTCAATGAGGTTAGACGGAATGTATAGCCTTTATAAAAATATGTTGGGGTCAGGTCGGTCTGACTCAATTACAAACGAAGAGCTATTAACCCTTCTTGTCAACGCCGAATGGGACAACAGGGAGAATAATCGTATTGAGAGAGCATTAAAAGAGGCAAAGTTCAGGTATCAGGCATCTGTTGAGAATATTAGGTACGATGATGACCGTGGCTTGGATAAATCACAAATAATCAGGCTGTCTGATTGTTCATATATTAAGCAGGCGAAGAACATCTTGATAACAGGATTTACCGGGACAGGAAAAAGTTATCTTGCTTCAGCCTTTGGGCATCAGGGTTGTTATAACGGTTATAAAGTATTATACCACAATGCTCAGAAGCTCTTTGCAAAGTTGAAGAATGCAAAGGCAGATGATACTTATTACAAGTTAATGGGCAAGATAGCAAAACAGGATCTGTTGATAATAGATGACTTTGGGCTACATGTTCTCGATGATATTGACAGGCTTATTCTGTTGGAAATAATGGAGGACAGATATGGACTGAAATCAACCATTATAAGCTCTCAGTTACCTGTTAAGGTATGGTATGATATTATTGGAGAAAGTACAATCGCCGATGCAATAATGGACAGGCTTGTTAATGGATCGTTTAGGATAGAAATAAAATCAAAAAAATCTCTAAGAGAATAAATAAATTATAATTTTTTATGCACTTTTGTCATGAAAACGAGAAAACTGTAACTGGCCCCATATGCCCCAGAATAGTGGCCCTATATCACCAGAATAGTCAGACAAATCATCTTTATTCAACAGAGGACAGCGTAGAAGAAGCCATTCACAATACAATCAAGGCACAAACGAATTTATCGTTTGTAATTAGTTCAGCACAAAACATTGACCGCTTGATTTCAGTTTTCAGAGCGTGTAAGCGGACAAAAAAATATTTGGTATTAGATGTTTACACAGCATGGATTTTAGAAATGGTGAGGAAGCAATCCAAAAACATTCCTGCAATTGAATGGGAAGAAATAAAAGTTTACGACCACCCTTCACAGTTAGAAAAAGTAAAAGACAAATCGTTTGACGATTTCCGCAACAGAATAAAACCGCAACGAGTAGGCAATTCAGTTTTTAGCAACCCTTCTGATTATGTTTATTTTGTTCGTTGCCCAAATGAAAAATTGATAGACAAAGTAAGAAGCAAAGGAACAATCAACATCATCTATTCACAGTGGGAAGGATACTTAAAAGAAGAACATAAAACTTTCTGCACCGACAATCTCAACGCACTTAAAAAGGACAGCGACATTTCATTTCAAACTATTCACACAAGCGGACACGCAACCGTTCCCGACTTAATGAAGTTTGCAGAAGCGATTAACGCAAAAAAATTAGTTCCTATTCACACAGCATTTCCCGAACAGTTCAAAAAGGAATTTGAGAAACAAGGTTTCTCAAACATAACTCTTTGGGAAGATGGCAAAGAATATTCAATCTAACATTTACAACAATGAGCAATTCAAATTTAGAGATACAGCAAAAAATAAAAAAAGAGTTTCTTCTTTCTAACGAAAGGCGAAACATTAAAATTCCAAGCGGAATAAATTTAAGCATTGCAGGCAATACTGTGAAAATGAAATTATCAAGTAACGCTGTTTCTACCAACATGCAAAAAGATGATGGTGCTTTTGAAGGTTGGGCATTGGTTCTTAAAAGATGGGGCAAATATCAAAGTGTAATCATTAGTTGGGACAAGCCCAACTTAATTGACAATGGACATTACCAACGCTTTTTATTTCGCCTAAAACATTTCAGTCAAGATTTCAACTCATGGTTTTCTATTGACAAGGATTGCCAAATATTCCTTGACGACTTAAAAATAAACCAAGCGAAAAAATACCTTTTAAACATTCCGAGTAAACGAGGTGACAAGGTTTCACCAAATCCAGAGGCGATTTTAGAAGACCGCTTTGTAAATAGTGATTTGAGAGAACCCTTAATGAATATTTCAAATGCTGTTTCTATTTATAGACAATTACCCGTCGGAGTTTTTGAAAATAAAGTTTCAAAAAGTGCCTCAATATTTACTGGCGGCAAAAGTGCAATTGATATTTGGGGGTTTAATAAGTCAAACGAGTTATTAGTGTTTGAGTTGAAAGCAGACAGTAACGAAAAGGTTGGAATAATATCGGAACTGTATTTCTATGTTTGCGTTTTGCAAATGGTGCGGAAACAAATATTCAGACACGAAAATTGTCTTTATGAAAACAAACACCTTTTAGAGATACCAACGACAAAAAGGATAAACGCATATTTTCTTTCTCCGACACTTCATCCGTTAGTAGATAAGGAAATTTTAAAACTCTTAAATGCAGAAACTCCTGATGAGATTAGTTATCACTACCTTCAATTCAACAAAGAATATAAATTAACGCTTGACACATTCAACTAATGAACGGACACGGTAACGAACTTCTAATAAAGTTTACTGCTAACTTGGACGGACAAAGGCACATGCAGCTAACATCAGCTACCCGTCAAGTGCGGCAGCGGTGGTTTTCGGTGTATATCTTTCCGCTCAAACCGTTTTTCGGTTTGACAGGAAATCGCCCGCAATCCGCACCTGCGTGTAGCTTCCTACGTCAGACTGCGCAAAAACATCTAAAATAATCTAACATCACTTTTTATCGTAAAGCATTAATTTTTATTGGCAATTATTTGCAAATGTGGTATATATTGCTTATATTCAACGTGTAATAAAAA
>JBAYMP010000104.1:0-4451 GCA_041663505.1 Bacteroidales bacterium
ATCTATAGTTATTTTATCAATTATTGGCGTATAAACTTTATCTTCCATAGCAAAGTATTTATCTCTTGTCCCCTCTGTATAATTTGGTGGACCAGCAGGTACAATTGCTTGAGTATTTGTTATAAAATGTGAATACATTAAAAAATTATACATGTTTTTTTGCATAACGCTTGCATAAGAAAATGTTGCTTTACGATTATTGGGTGCTTCAATTGATTCTAAGAACCATGATGTAATATGTCTGGGAACTACCTTACAATAAAGGGGGTTATTCGGTATATACCATTCTATAAAAGAAGCATTTCCTCCAAATCTATAAATATATCCTTCTGGGGTAGTGATTTTGATTTTTGAATTCACCGGCACAGCTGATGTGCTGTATGATTGTACAGATAGACTATCAATATCAATTATACAACCATTTTCTGATATCATAACAGGGTCTCCACTGTTACTTATGATAAAACTACCAGAATAATTATTAAAATTATAAGTAAAAATATCAGGTTCAAAATCATAATTAAAATCCTTAATAGTGTATGGGTTATTTGACCCCAAATCCACATTGAAATTCCATAAATTGTTTTCAGTATAAGTCTCAAATGTGTTATCTCTAATTGCTACTAATAATCCATCTAACATATATTTATCATGATCAGGATCCATTGTTTGAGAATAAAAACCTCTCGTATCATCTGGGCTTCCATTAACAACTCTTGTTATTACACCTCCACAATTGAGAAACCAATTTAGCCCAACAGGAGAAGGTCTTTTAAACGGTATAAAGCCTTTTGATAGATATTTTATTGATATTGGTATATCAAAATCATTGTCTTTATAACCTTCGAGTTTTATTTCCAAGTCTATTAAACCGTTGTATTTATTAATATTAATGTTTCCATACTGAGCAAAATCAGCAACCTGCGGGTTTGGCAAACCTAAATTCTGGGGACTAAAGAAATATCCATTCACCGTTGAAGGTACATAATAGAAATTGTCTTGGCATAAAACAATAGTAATACTACAAATGTTGAACATTGACAATATTATAATTGTCATTAAAGTGTTTTTTATCTTCATAGTCTATATTTTATTTTTTTATGTAAATATATAATATCATTTTAGCACAGCATAAAGCATAAAGACATTCATCATTAAAATATATAGTTTTTTATTAGGTTAAAATTTATTTTTGTTAACCATATTAATTAATATTATTATGCAATTATATATTATTTTCTGATATTTTGTTCTCATATTTTTCTCATATTTTTCTAATTTTTTATCATTTTTTCTCATTTTTATGTTAAAAATACACCTTTCGGTAAAACACATTAACCAAAAACTTATTTTGATGTAAATTATAATTTCAATTACAATGTAACCATTCGGCCTACTACATATTGTCAACAAATTTTGGTCTACCTACATTTGTCAAAAACAAATAAAGATGAGAGATCGTAGAACCCCGGCTGAAGCCAAAGCTCTTATAGAGCGCTTTCAAATGAGTGGACATAGCACACAGGAATTTTGTGCCGAAGAGTTAATAAACCCTGCGACCTTCTATTATTGGCGCAAACGTTTTCGCATGATTGAAAACCAGGAACCCTCAATGTTGATACCTGTATGTCTTGACAAATCTGAGACCGATCGTTCCAAAAAAGAAAGCAAGAGTCTTGAACTTACTTATCCTAACGGAGTTCAGCTTTCGATTCCTTTAGTTTGTGAGCCGAGCCTCATACGCGAACTGGTAATGTTTTTCTGATAGATGTTTTCTCTTTCGAGCAGCCATCAATATTATCTTTTCACCGGATCCACAGACATGCGGAAAGGATTTGATGCATTGTCTGGAGTTGTCCGTTCACAGATGGGACGTGATCCGTTGAGTGGAGAAGTGTATATTTTCATCAACCGTCAAAGAAACACGGTTAAGATCCTTCATTGGGAACGTGGTGGTCTTGTCATATATCATAAACGTCTTGAGTCCGGGCAGTTTGAGCGTCCATATTTTGATGAGAAGCAAAATGCTTTCCAGATGCGGTGGTCTGGACTGATGATGATGATCGAAGGCCTATCGATGAAAAACGTTGTCCAAAGCAAACGTTTCGATATTGGCTTGAGTAAAAACCATATCCGAAGTCAGACCTTAAACGACTCAGTTTTCAATCGATAGAAAACCATTTTTTGTTCGAAAAGATATTAAAAAAAATATCAAAAAACAGAGCAAAATGTTTGGCTAATCATCTGATATTCCGTATCTTTATTCCATGGAAAAAGGGGAAAAAGAGAAGGAAAAAGCAATAATAAACGAGACCGCAGAGCAGAAAATTGCCCGCCTTGAAAAGGCTCTTTTGGAACGCGACTCCCTTATCGAAAAGAAAGATAAACTCCTTTCTGAAAACGACTCCAGGATCGACAAATTGACCAACGAAGTAATGTATCTTCGTCGCCAACTTTTTGGCCGCAGCAGTGAACGCTTCATCCCCAACGATCCAAACCAGCTCTCACTGGCCTTTGACGGTGAGGAAACACTGTCCGAGGAGCAAGAGGCAAAGCCTGAAGAAGTAACCATCACCTATACCCGCAAGAAAGACAACAACAGCAAGCCTGTCCGTGAAGCCATTCCCGCACATCTTCGCCGTGAAGAGGTTGTAATCGAGCCGGAGGCCATTCCTGAAGGTTCAGTTCGCATAGGTGAGGAAGTGACGGAAAAACTCGAATACAATCCCGGAGAAGTTTATGTTAAACGAATTATCCGTCCCAAATATGCAATGCCCAAGGGCGAAGGTATCGTAATTGCCGAACTTCCATCGCAGGTTCTTCCCCGTTCAAATGCCGGAGCATCACTGTTGGCCCAGCTGCTGGTGAGCAAGTATCAGGATCATCTCCCGTTTTACAGACAACTGGACATTTTCAAGCGACAGGACGTACATCTGGCAGCATCCACGGTCAATGACTGGTTCTCGGATTCGGTAGATTTGCTGAGACCGCTTTATGAAACGTTGAAACGGCAAGTACTTTTGACCGATTACATACAGGTAGATGAAAGCACTATTCCTGTAGTTGACAAGGATAAACCGGGTGCAACAAGAAAGGGTTATCACTGGATAGTGAAGAGTCCCCTTCAGAATCAATTGTTCTTCCATTACCAGAAAGGCAGCCGCGCACAGTACGTGGTGGTGCAACTTTTGCGTGACTTTCAGGGAGCAGTACAGAGTGACGGATATGGTGCATACAATATTTATGAAAACAAGAAAGGCGTTCTTTTGTTAGGATGCATGGCGCATGCCCGAAGAAAATTTGAGTCTTCACTCAAAAATGATCCTGAGCGTGCAGAGTATGCGATGAAAGTCATTCAGAATTTATATGCCATAGAGCGCGAAGCCCAGGAAGCGGATCTTCCGCCTGACGAGATAAAGACTATCAGGGAAAAGAAATCCTACCCGATTCTCCGTGACTTTGAAAAATGGCTTTTTGAACAATCAGGGAAGGTCCTTCCTAAAAGTCTTATTGGACAGGCGATTCTTTATACTTATAACATTTACCCACGACTTGTCAGATATGTTCTTGACGGCAGATACAAAATAGACAACAACGGGGCCGAGAACGGGGTTAGAGTTTTAGCTCTCGGAAGAAAAAACTACCTTTTCTGTGGCAATGACCAGGCAGCCGAACGCACTGCAATTATTTATTCCCTGCTTGGCAGTTGCCGGCTGGCAAATGTAAACCCGAACGCATGGCTAACTGATGTGCTGAATCGTCTGCCGGAGCACTCGATACTTAGACTTGGCGAACTGCTTCCGATGAACTGGAAACCGGTAGAAAATAAATAACACAAATAGTAAATTTTATTTAACCTCCAGCTTTTGGCTCGGAAAATTGAAATGGGGCACATGTAGTAGACCGAATGGTTACATTACAATTCCTTTTCAGAACAAAAAAGATTGGAAAAAGCGGAGCATTTTCTGCCCAAAACGTCCTTATAAGAAGCCAAATAACAGACCGAAACGGAGCATGCTCATTTACTAATCCTTGCAAAAGTTCTTTGACAAGGCATCAAAGACAAACCTGAAGCCTGATTTAGGCATGAAGACGCTGAACAGGCAACTCTTAGATCTCAGAAAGTCGTTTATGATAGGTATGCAAGAAAATAATCATCATTTATATTTACCTTTTCCTGACCCAACGTTTTGTTCCTGAATGCGATAAGGTATATGACGACTATCATATACAAGTTTTGGGTAATCTAAGCTTCCGCTCCCGAGCGAATATGACCCCGAGTCGACTAAAGTATTGTTTTGAGTTTTATACCATGTAAAATCTGTATTGAATACCAATAATTCTTCTATACCAGTATTCGTTGGCGTTTCAGGGTTTGTATCACTAGGAGGTATAACCCTCCATGTGTTTATCCATCTCCATTTACCTACTATGCTATCAGAATATATTTG
>JBAYMP010000105.1:0-4408 GCA_041663505.1 Bacteroidales bacterium
CCAAAAGATACATCTTCTGTAGATACTTTGGCTGAGCCTATTACAGAAGGACATCCAAAACCGGTAAGAAAAACGACCGAAGGCAAGAAGGCTCTTTATGCTGATAGATCTCAATCTGAGCCAGAGTTTGATAAGAAAGAAGAAAAGCATAATGATAAATGGGTAATATCTACATTACTCAGGACCTCAGGATCCATATCCGAAGGCAATCCTCAAAATCTACAGGCAGATGTCATAGGTGAAGAAAAATTAACCAATTTATACAGAAGTCCAGGTCCAAGCAGAAACAGTTATGAAAAGCCTTTTTCAATAGGGCTAATGCTAAGCAGGAAAATGACAGATGAACTGAGTCTTGAAACAGGATTGGTATATAGCTATCTATCCACCACCTACACCACCCCACACGAAATTTCCCCAAAAACCCTTAAACTACATTATATAGGGATCCCTGTAAACATAGTTGCCACAATAACCGAGATTGGCCCTCGATGCAAGATTTACATGAGTGCAGGAGCTATGGTGGAAAAAGGACTGGTATCATATTCAACTCTGGACAATATGCTTGACGGTCCAATGAAAAAAAAGTCAAAAATAGAGGGTATTCAATGTTCAATCAGCGCATCAGCGGGAATTTCATACAAAATTTTTAAAAATTGGGATATATATATAGAACCACACCTCTCTTACTATTTCGATAACAACCAGCCTTTGAGTATAAGGACAGTACAGCATTCAATCACCAGCATCAATAGTGGTTTAAGATATGAATTTTAATCACTTGAATATATTAAACATTAATTAACTAACATTTATTTTATCATGAAAAAATTAAAGATTTTTATCTGTCTTGCAGCCTTGATTGCTCCTTTCTTTGCAAGTTGTACAAAAGATGACGCTGACATTAAATTCAGCAAGAAAAACGTAGAGATTATTATTGGCAAAACAGAAAAAATAACAATCTCCGGAGGAGAATCTCCTTACACAGTAGCATCTTCCGATGCGACTATCGCATCAGCAACTATTGCGGACAAAGAGATAACATTGACCAGTATCAAGAAAGGTAATGTAATTGTAACTGTTACAGACAAAGCTGGAAAGACCGGCAAACTTTCAGTTGCTGCCATCAATGATCCTTATGAAGCATTAAAAGCTGATTCAAAAACCCGCTTCGTATGGAATGGTAACAGTAAGATTGAAGGTACAGATGCTGGAACATACAAAATGATTCAAGGTACAGACGGCAAAGTAGAGTTCAGCTGGAAGAGTACAGATGCAAAAAGCACAATCACTTTAACATACCCAGATAAAGCAGGATCAATGACCGAAGGTGCAAAGAAAGGTGCAAAGATCACAATCAACGGAAAAGAGACTCAGGTATCATCACTGATTGTCGTTCAGATCAAAGCCCTCGTACAAGGTGACAAAAACACCGTCTGGATTTGGTTCAAAGCAAGTGACAAAGAGGGTGCATGCGTAGGTAAGATGTCGTAAACTTACCCGATAGGTCTACAGTACAAATTGGAGCTGGCTATTTATTAGTCAGCTTCTTTTGATTCTGCCAAAATTTTTCACGCAAGAAGTGAAAAAAAGTGAATATCTAAAAGTGAAGAACTAAAAGTGAAGAACTAAGAGTGAACAACTAAAAGTGAAGAAGTGAAAAAGAGTGAACAACTAAGAGTGAATAACTAAGAGTGAATAACTAAGAGTGAATAACTAAGAGTGAATAACTAAGAGTGAACAACTAAAAGTGAACAACTAAAAGTGAAGAAGTGAAAAAGAGTGAATATCTAAAAGTGAAGGACTAAAAGTGAGCAGCACACTCGTAACCGTTCATTGAGCCCCGCCTTTTTTGAAGCATTTTTGATTCTTAATTTTGCATTTAAAATAAAAGGATATGACATCATTAAAAGCAGCGCAACGTTATGAGGTATCTTATACCAGATATGTTTCAGGAGGGTATTTTTTTAAGCTTAGGGATTTTTGCCGCCAGGAGGGGATTTATTACCAGGGCTTCATTGTGTGGGCAAAGGAGAATGACCACTATCTGTCGGATGACCGTTTGATGTTTGATCAGGAGGGAGTAATATTTAAGGTAGATCTTCTGTAGCTATGTTTGGATTAGGAGAAGATTTACAATACTACTTTTGTATTGGCAGCACATCAATGAACAAAGGAATAGATGCTCTTAGCGGAGTTGTAAGACACCAGATGCACCGGGACCCTCTTACCGGAGAGGTGTTCATTTTTATGAGTCGTTGCAGGACAAAAATAAAGCTTCTGCAATGGCAAAGAGGTGGATTTGTGCTGTATTACAAACGCCTTGAGAGAGGGCGTTTTGAGCTGCCATTTTTCAACCCTAAATCCCGGTCGTACTGCATAAGCTGGCAGTTGTTATTTATGATTATAGAGGGTATAACCGCCGAAAGGATCAACTTCAGACCACGCTACACAATAAGCAGGAAAGCAGTCAATAATTAATTGAATATCAGGCAAATAATACTATTTTCCTTTGGTTTTTAGATTATTGTTTTGTATCTTTGTCATGTGAATGACAGAGATCTGATACTACATTTGACAACCCTGCTCTCATCCAAAGACGGGCAGATTGCCTCATTATCCAGGCAAATAGAGTTGCTTAACCAAACTCTGAACGATAATCAGAAAGAGACCAATCGTATAGTCTCTCAGCTGAGCAACGAGATTAAGAAGCTCACAAAGCAGCTTTACGGCTCGAAGAGTGAGAAGTTGTCCAATCTCAAGTTAAAACCAGGCACGACTACCACTGCAACCAGTGCTCCGGGAGAAGCAGCCAGCCAACAAGCGTTTACGGCAGGGAAGCTCCCTGTTGTAGAAAAAGCAAGGCAGACCAAGCCACCCAGAAGGGTGTATTCGGGTCTGGAAGAGAGAGTGATCATACTTGAACCTTTGGAAGACACAACAGGGGCAAGGATAGTAAGGGAAGAGGAGGTAATAAGGTTCTCGTATGTACAGGCCAGGGTTGTAAAGATCATTTACAAAAGGATCATCTACGGTAATGGGGACAAGATGTTCTATGCCCCTTTCCCTTCTCACTTGACAGAACGCTGTCTTGCCGACAACTCTCTACTTGCAGCTATAATAGCCAATAAGTATGGATATCACATTCCAATCCAAAGACAGCTGGAGATCTTTAAGAACATTGGAATAGACTGGTCCAAATCCACAGTCAACTCATGGATCGCACGGGTGACACAGATCCTGGCTCCTCTGTTTGAAGAGTTGGAGAAACAGGTAATTAAGAGTCCCTACCTTAATATTGACGAGACCACCATTCCCATCCTGATAAAAGGAGAGGGTACCACTAAAAAAGGTTACATCTGGGGAGTGATCTCTCCGAAGGATAAGCTGGTTACCTTCAGATATGATAAGGGATCAAGGAGCAGGAAGGTACTCAATGACATCCTTGAAGGATACACCGGAGTTATCCAGTCCGATGGTTATGCTGTTTACAAAGATGTGGGAAGGGGTATCAATCGCAGGAAGGTAAGACGCATCGCATGTCTGGCACACATCAGAAGAAAATTCATAGAAAGCATACCGACCGATCCGAGAGCAAAGGAGGGGTTGGATTTTATTACCCGGCTTTACGCCATAGAGAAAGAATGTTACAATCCCGACCTGCCCCCGGATAAGCACATGACAGAGCTGCAGATAAAACAATACCGACTCACTTACGCAGTCCCTGTCCTAAAGGAGTTCTACCGTTGGCTACAGCGTTACAGCAGAGATGAAAGTGTCCTTCCCAGGAACCCTTTTGGCAAAACCATAAACTATACCCTCAATGAATACCCATTCCTGATTAACTACCTGCGCAATGGATTATATCGTATAGACAACAACGCAATAGAGAGAATGAACAGAGCACCTGTTCTTGGAAGAAAAAACTATATGTTTTGTGGAGAGCATGCCGGCGGCGACAGGGCCGCCAAGCTATACTCTCTCATCGAATCCTGTAAACTGAACAAAACGGATCCTATCGCATACCTTCAGGACGTACTGGGAAGAATAATGGATCACAACAATCTCAAACTTTACGAACTCCTGCCCAACAAATGGAAACCACTGGAATATAATCCAATTTAAAAGAGATCCTCACTACGAAGATCTCTTTTTTTCTGTAAAAGGCGGGGCTCAACGAACGATTACGCACACTCTGCCACGGTTTGAGGTATGTAGTTGAAAAACAAGGATCTAAAAATTGGAAATTTGAGAAATCGTTAAAATTGCGATTTTTAAATGCCGCGATAACAACAAGTTACCTCAAACCGTGGCAGAGTCCCCTGAAGTTCCCCACGTGCCTAACTAATAGATAATCAACATATAGATATGCCTTTTTGGGTTATTTTTGTTTCGAGAATCAATTCCGATC
>JBAYMP010000106.1:0-4375 GCA_041663505.1 Bacteroidales bacterium
TACCAGGCTGCGCTACACCCCGAAATTTGTTGCAACTGATCGATCAATATATTCTTATTCCAATTAAAAAATCTTTTGGTCGCCCAAATGAATGTTGTTTTGAACACCTTTTGAGCTGGATTGACCAGATCATGCAAGTGTATAAAGAGGAGGACTAATCCTGCTTTTTGATGCTGATTGACGCCATATTTAGAACAGTCATAATACTATGCAACTTTAAGAAAGACGGATTACTTATACCGCGTTCAATTCGGGCGTAGTAATTTACATCAACGCCTGCTTTAGCCGCAACTTCTATCTGAGTAAGTTTAGCTCTTGTTCTGGCTTCTCTTATTTGCTCACCGAAGTTTTTAAGTATTTTGGCTTGTTCATCATTTACCATACGCAAAATATAGCAGATCTTTAATCAAAAACCAACTAAAAAGATAAAGGTGTTACTTATTATTAGATTCAAGAATATCTAACAGCTGTTTAAGCCATGCTTCTTTACCCATCTCATCAATCAGCTTGGAATTGACCAGGATCCACTTCTCTTTACTAGTCATTAATTCGTGCTCAGTTGCTAATGTTGGTGAAATATTAATTGCATAGTAAGGGTTGATGAATAGCTCTTTTGACTCTTGGTGGTTCATAAGTTATCCTTTCATATGTTTTTTAGACAGCATAACAAATCGTATTTCAAATAACCAATTTGATCAATCAGCAAGATCGATATTATCCAGAATTACTTGTAGATTTGATCTTTTTTATCCCGCTCATCTAGCCTTTTCTCAAGCTCGTCAAGTTGAGAATCGATTTTAATCAATCTTTTGAAATATTTACCGAAGGCAATAAATATTGCCAATATATAGTACATTATTGCTCCTTTATCGTTTGTTATTTTTGCTCTATAATGACTTATGAAAGGAATAATTAAATGGAAAATATTTTCATTGAACTAGGATTAGTTCTCGTTGTTGCTACTATTGTATCAGGAATAATGTTTTTATTGAAACAGCCGCTAATTATTGGACATATTGTTACTGGTCTTGTAGCCGGGCCTTATTTCCTTAATATTTTGAAATCACAAAAGGAAATTGAGACATTTTCTCAATTAGGCATTGCATTGCTTATCTTTATTATAGGTCTAAGTCTCTCACCAAAAATTATAAAAGAAGTCGGGAAGGTCTCCTTAATCACGGGTATAGGAAAAGTACTGCTCACCTCTGGCCTCGGATTCCTAATCGGTAAAGCGATAGGATTTTCAAATGTCGTATCATTATATATTGCCTTGGCTCTGACATTTAGCAGCACTATTATAATTTTAAAACTTCTCTCAGATAAAAAAGATCTGGGTAGGTTATATGGTAAGATCACGACTGGTTTTCTTTTAACTCAGGATATTATTGCCATGCTTATTATCATTGGTATAGCTGCCTTGGCGAATACTAATGATACCATCCCCGTATTAGCTCTTAAAACCATAACAAAAGGTGCTGTTCTCGTTGCACCACTCCTGTTGATTAGCAAATACCTCTTACCTAAAATTATTCCTTACTTTGCAAAATCGACAGAACTTCTTTTTGTTTTCTCACTGAGTTGGGGATTAGGTATAGCCATACTTTTCAAAGGATTTGGGTTTTCTATCGAAATTGGCGCATTGTTTGCTGGTATTGCTTTGGCAGGGTCACCATATAGTTTTGAAATTAGTTCAAAACTGAAGCCGTTAAGAGATTTCTTTATTATACTGTGGTTCGTTATCCTCGGAACTCATATTACTCTAGGTAGCTTTTCTACTATGCTCGTTCCAGTTGTGATATTCTCACTATTTGTCTTAATTGCAAGTCCGCTAATTATAATGACTATAATGGGCTTGCTGGGGCATAATAAAAAGAATAGCTTCAAGGCTGGCGTAACTGTTGCTCAAATTAGTGAATTTTCTCATTTATTGGTGATATTAGGCTTGCAAAATAAACATCTAGCGCTGGATCATGTTGCCCTAATAACTATGGTTGGCCTTGTTACTATGGGTGTATCAACTTATTACATTACATACTCTGATCAAATATTTAAGTTTTTGTCTCCAATCCTGGGTATTTTTGAGCGCAAAAGCATCAGAAACAGCCGTCGGAAAAGTAGTGAAAACTACGAGATTATACTTTTTGGTTTTGATCATGTCGGACATGAGTTTATCGATTCGTTTGAAAAAATGGGCAAAAAATTTCTTGTTGTGGATTTCAATCCTGAGGTTGTTAATGACTTATCAGAGCGAGGAGTTAATTGCCACTATGGCGATGCTGATGATAATGAATTCTTAGATAATTTAAATTTTGAGCAAGCCAAAATGGTGATATCGACCATTACAGATTTCGAGACAACGAGCTTAATTGTGAGGCATGCGAGGGCAAACAGTCGTGATGCAATAATTATTGTTAAATCTGAGAGAATCGACGAAGCCACTGAATTATATAAAGACGGGGCAAGTTATGTTATGATGCCTCACTATCTTGGAACAAATCATACTTGTACTCTGATAAGCAAACATGGCTTTGATTTAAGTGCATTTACCAAAGAGAGAGATCGTCATATCGCTTACTTGCTTAAAAAGGTAGAAGCTAATCAATGGGGCACTGATGGAACGGTCTAACATGCTGCCTAAAATGTTTGCAATCGAACATAAACTTTCTGAGATTTTATCAAAAGAGGAATCAGATAAGCTGAAGAAAATTGAGATAAAGTGCTTTGATGTGGTTCAAAAAAAAGAGAAAGAATATATCGACTCAATCTATACTCAATTTGCCAGAGATAATATCGGAAAACAACAGCTAATGGATGAGCTAGAAACTAATACTGAATCAAGAGTAAGAGATTTGGTAAAAAGAGCATTTGAAGAGCACGGACAAGAAATTGAGCCAAAGAATAAAGATCTTGCCGAAGAAGCAATTTTCTATAGGATTCATGCAAAAAATGACTTGTATCGCATTCGGCAGCTAAAAGATCTAGCCAGTAATAGTACCGGGAATAAAAAAACCACAAGTACCAACCGATATTTAACGATATCATTATGTGCTCTCTTGTTTATAATTTTTCTTTATCTGATCGTTAGAAGCTAATAACTAGAAGTAATTTACTATATGTTTCAGACCAACTATACTGTTATCAACAGTAGTATAGATTGGAGCATATGCTAAATGACAAAGAAACAGATAAGTTCATAAAAAATGTTATATCCAAACCTGCAGAAGCCCTAGATGCTGCTACAAACGCTACGCAGAAATTCGCCGAGAATGTTACTAAACAAAGACCACTAAAAGATGCCAGGGATTTTTGGCATGGGCTCGGGCCAGGACTTACGACAGGTGCCTCTGGTGACGATCCATCTGGAATTGCAACATATTCACAGACTGGTGCACAATATGGAAATCAATTGCTTTGGTTATCGGCTCTAACCTTTCCGCTAATGGCCGTAGTGCAAGAAATGTGCGCCAGATTAGGGTTGGTCACAGGGCGAGGTCTTGCAGCAAATATTCGTCGTCACTATTCACGACGAGTACTATTGGTATGTGCTGCATTGCTCTTTTTTTCAAATGTTTTCAATATTGGAGCTAATCTAGGCGCAATGGCTAAAGGAGTGCAACTTTTAGCTCCAAACATACCATTCATATTTTTAGTCGTAGCCTTTACTCTCGTTACATTACTAATGCAAATTTTTATAAATTACACAAAGTATGCTAAATATCTAAAATATCTAGCATTAGTTTTGTTGGCTTATATATTCACAGCTTTCGCTGTTCAAGATTTTTCTTGGACTCAGGCGTTTAGGCATGGAGTTATACCTTCCATTACTTTCTCAAAAGATCAAATTTTGCTTATTTGTGCCATTCTCGGCACTACAATTTCGCCCTATTTATTTTTTTGGCAAACATCACAGGAGGTCGAAGATCAGATCGCTCAAGGAAAGGTTACCTTGGCCTCTAGACAGGGTACTGATATGACTGCAGTAAAAAAGATGCGAATAGACGTCTGGTCAGGCATGTTCCTGTCAAATCTCGTTATGTTCTTTATTATCGCAGTCTGTGCTGCCACCCTCTACAAACAAGGAATAACAAATATAAATACTGCGTCTGATGCAGCCATGGCTTTAAGACCGCTCGCTGGGGACGGTGCCTTTTGGCTTTTTGCTATCGGGATTATTGGAACAGGTTTACTAGGCGTACCTGTATTGGCGGGGTCCTCTGCTTATGCTATTTCAGAGAGTTTTGGTTGGCGAGAAGGGTTGTCCCATAAACTGAAAACGGCATCAGCTTTCTATGGCGTAATCATTATTTCCATGCTTGTCGGCTTGGGGATGAATGTTATCGGCCTTGATCCGATCAAAGCTCTGATCTATTCCGCA
>JBAYMP010000107.1:0-4358 GCA_041663505.1 Bacteroidales bacterium
GCCAATATTTTGAGTGCTGTAGAGAGGGGAGTAGAACTCCTTTACTGCCCTGATATTGCCGTTGTTGCAGGAAGGAATTTATCGTTCTATTCAACGAAATGAAGGTGTTTTCTTCTCTTCCCAAAGTTGGTTTCGATATTTTTTAAATTTCCCCAAAAAGTATTGCAATCATTCGGATGTAATATATTTAATTATTACATTCGTATTGTGATTTATATATGTATTACAAAACTATGTATTATGAAAGTGGCATATTATTTAAATGAAGGCAGAAAAAAGAATTTATATTGCCGTATTAGCGATGGGGCAGAAAAAGTAACATTTAGTTTGGATTATTCGGTTGACCCTCAAAAATGGAATGCAAAAAAAGAGGAAATCGATAGTGAGAATGAGTATTATTTTACCTTAATCGATTTCAAAAAATATCTTAGCGGAAAATATCATGAACTAAAGAAGGAAGGCAAAGATGATGTATTGATGCGATTGAAAAATGATGCCCTTTTATTTACAAGAAAAAATGGTATAGATGGTATTGCCGGAAGGATGTTCGATTATTTTAACAAAGAAGACAAGTTACCTGAATACACGGGATTTATTCAAGCTTTTGAGAAATTTAGCGAACTAAAAAAAGGTGAATATAAGATTGAAACAATAGGAACAATAATTCATTTCCATACGAAAGAAGATATTTATGAAATGGACACCTATGAAGGACTAACTTGTAGGTTGAAATCGTTTATTGAAGAGGAATCGTATGATGAAATATATACTGAAACTAGTGAAAATATATGGAGTGACATATATACTGATGCAGGCATTGAAAAACATGTTTTTTTGCCCGAACTACTAAGTCAATGGGAAAAATATTGGAACAAAAAATATCAGGATGTCAATGAAAAAATAGGCAGAACAAGCCATTTAGATGAAATAAAACAACAATCCTGGAGGCAATTTCAAGTATATATGGCATGTTATGATGGCTGTGAAGATGCAATAAAATTAGCATATGAAATTGACGAAATGGAATTATATCCCATTTCAGTAATAGCCATGATGAATATTTTTGATGCAGAGACTTGTTATGGTGAGTATTGTGAATTTGAATTTGACGGAAATCCCGAGTGGAAATCTATATCTATTGATGAGGATGATAATAGTCCTATATTCTATATCAGAACTTGTGAATTTTAAGGCACACCCCGACAACTTCACCAAAGAAGAGATACTATCCAGCAGAGACTATTTCAATATCCGCTCAGGACAATCAGGTCTTTTGACCCTAAGATATTCAATGACCTGAGAAAGCACTTCGAGAAGACAACAAATTGGAAATATTCAGGAAGTGTGGAGTTGATCCTCTTCAACTCATATTTTGATGAATCCGAATATAATGTCAAACTTGACTTCTCAGACGCCCTGGCTATTGACCTGAAAAAAGCACAAGAAGACAAACTTATTACTAGTGTCGGTGAAATTTTCGAGAAGATCTTCTCCATAGCAGAAAGCATCTCAACTGATAACCCTTCCAAAGAGATGAGTTTGAAACTAATTGGAGATACAGGCAAAAAGTCAATAGTAAGTATTCTATTCAATCTCCTGCCTGAATATATTCGAAACGAAGCCAAAAGAATATATCTCTACGGAACCTCAGACTATTCAAAACAGCCCTGTCCGCAATAGTTTGAAATTAACCTTTTAGCAATGTGGTTTTTCCGTTTTGCAGATTTAATATTAAAAAGTGAATTTGCAAAAACCGCGGAAAACTTCCTCTCACTACTCCCTGCAACAGCACCCTACCAGATGGTCGTTGACAAATCCGGCCGCCTGCAGATGCGCATAACAAATAGTGCTTCCGAAAAATTTGAATCCCCGCTTTTTCATGTCTTTGCTCATCGCATCCGACTCCGGAGACGAAGCCGGGATCTCGCTCAATGACCGGAAAGAGTTGACAATCGGTTTCCTTTCCGGAAAGAACGACAACGTATAATTGTAGAAACTACCGAACTCTTTTTGTACGGCGAGGAATAAACGTGCATTGGTGATGGTCGCTTTGATTTTTAGATGGTTTTTCACAATGCCGTCAAACTGCATCAGTCTCTCAACATCTTCATCGTTCATTTGTGCCACCCGCGCGGCATCAAAATCGCAAAAAGCTCTGCGGTAGCCTTCCCGTTTCCTGAGTATTGTTATCCAACTCAATCCTGCCTGGGCACTCTCAAGCACCAGAAACTCAAACAGCCTCTTGTCTTCGGTTATCAATTTTCCCCACTCCTGATCGTGGTATTTTACATAAAGCTCGTCGGCTCCGCACCAACCGCAGCGTCCGTTTACTATATTCTGCGTAATCATATTTAAAATGTTTCTTTTTATTCACATCAAAGATAGTGATAGCTATGTCGAAAGTGAATAGATAAAAGTGAACAAGTTGACAGATGAAACCCAGGGGACACTCTGCCACGGTTTGAGGTAACTTGTTGTTTTTGTGGAATTTGAAAATTGAAAAATCGACTATATCTTTAGTTTTCAGTTTTTAGACCATTGTTTTTCAAACACATACCTCAAACCGTGGCAGAGTCCCTGAAGTTCCCCACGTGCCTAACTAATAGATAATCAACATATAGATATGCCTTTTTGGGTTATTTTTGTTTCGAGAATCAATTCCGATCTTATAATATTGAACAGGGATTTCAATTCACCATGATTCATTACGATTAACCTTCTCACTAATTCAAAAACCGGTTCGCCGGTAAGTCTTGATATTGCTTTAATGATTTTTATAATCATGGCGAGGATCCTTTGCCAGAGGGTCATCATTGTGAGCTGGTCTTCAATATCCACAAACAGTCCACCTAGTGTCTCGTAATTTGCAAACCGGTTCTCCAGAGAGATTAAGGTATGGGTTATCAACACTATGGTGCAATCTGCAATCTGTTCGTTAAAGTGCTCTGACTGGCATTTCCCAAGGTTAAAATACTGCTTGCACTCCTTGAAAAGCACCTCGATGGTCCATCTTACCTGATATAGCTCATAAGCCTTTTCAAAACTTATGTTCATGTCCGTGGTAATGATAAAATTCCACTCCCTGCCATTTATATTTTTTATAAAGAACAACTTAACCGGGCAATCGTGAATGGTGCATTTTATTATAAAATATTCACAACAATACTTGCCGTTTCGCTTGGTCCTTACTCTGGAATGCCTCTCAATGATCTGCCTTGGTGTCCAGCCGACCCCGTTGACTTTATACCTGGCAGCATCCTTGTGGCCTATACCCAGGTAATCTACACTGTCCTTGCTTACTTTCTTTATATTTTTAATGAATTCGGCAGAAGAAAACCATGAGTCTGCCAGCAGGTACTTAGCCTTAATCTTATTGCGGATAGCTCTCCTGAGCATAAGTAGGGCACTGTCCAACTTGGTAATGTCCAGCTCTTTTATCCTCACGGAATCAGGATGTCCGGCATTATGGGAGCCGCTACGTTGCTTAAGACGCTCCCTCTTAGTCAAACCGTAATTATTCATGGGGTTCTCTCTGTGCAATGAAAAATCACATGCCTGGGTGGTGGTGCCATCGTTGTAACCTAAAACCAACATCTTGTACCCTAATACACAAGCATTCTTATTGTGGTCATAGACCCTTGATATGCCTTCCATGCCAAAGCCCGTTTTCTCTAAAACGGTATCGTCAATAATAAAACATGCCTCTGTCTTAGGTTTGGAGAGACCATGCTCTTCGACCGTAGATCTATATTTTAGGGAGGCATATGCGAGAACCCGTCTCCAATCTGTTTGAGGGCGCTCTAGAAAACGATAGCAACTGTTTTTGCCACTATCGATAAAATGAAAGAAATTGTTTTTCCAGAAGCTGTGAACGCTGTGATTCCCTTTCAACAACCTCATTATTATTAATATAAACAATATTGAAACGGACTTCCCACTCTTTTGGAAACCCTTGCCGGAAGCCAGCGCATTGGTGATGTTTAATCTCCTGAAAATGGTACTGACTGTATTGCAGACTGCATCTGGATTTGAATATAAGTTTGAAATTTCGCTTAAAGAATCTATTTTTGGTATCATTGCAAGGGTTGTAATTTATTCGTATTCTTTTGTTTAGTCACTTAAAGATACAAATAATTATCTTCCCTTGCAATTTTTATTTACAGCTATTTATTTTATATCCAAGATAATAGCCTTGTCTGCCTGTCCCTAAAGTATAGTCAAAACATACCCGATTCTTGCAGGTTATTTGAAGTTGAGCACGTGGGGAACTTCAGCAGAGTGTCTGAAGTTCCCCACGTACTTAACACTCTGTAATTGTGACTAATGATATGCGTTTTGAAGAAATATTTCCAATAAAA
>JBAYMP010000108.1:0-4279 GCA_041663505.1 Bacteroidales bacterium
GCCCGTAGCGGAGGTTTTGCACTCAGCATCATTGAAGCAACTCCTGCTGACAAAAAGCAACTAAAGAAATTGAAATAGCTATCTTTTATTTTATTTACTTCAAAGGCTATCGGTTTTTCGCCGATAGCCTTTTTTGCTTCATGTCTACACAACAGACCAGTTGACTTTACATTTTATTTAATAATGCAGAAATATTATTTCCTGTTTTATTGTAAATATATATAATATTAAATGTATAATTTAAATAAAATTACATATATTTGGCATCTTATATAAGATGCTATAATACAATCATATAAGCACAATATATGTAAAATAATTATTACTGTATCCAAAAAAACTTAAAAAATTAAGCCAATATGAAGAATAAATATTCGTCATATATGTATTTTACATTAATATAAACTAAATACTTTAGATTACAGTATCCTTGTATTATCATATATCATTATCAGTATGAGGATATCAGTCCGGATGACAATTTTTTTAGAATACATGTTTAAAATATATAGTTTATATAAGCATCTTTTTCAAATAAAATAACAAATAATGGAAAGGAGGACACAAACATAATCAGTACATCATAAACCTGGAGCCAATAATTGATATTTGATTGTTGTTCCTAAGGTATCTTGCACACCTTATCGCCGAAGTGCATAAAAGACTGAGTCCTAAAAAGGTCAATAAAGGAAGACACTGAAAATCCTTAAAAGAGTAAGTGCTTTTTTATTTAATAAAAAATGAAACCAACAGAAACAAAACCCACAATTGACGCCTCTGCTGTAATAGCACAGTTAGGCCATAGTTTTGATATCATCCTTGAGTCGATGGTTGGTTCAACTGGATATGGCTGGTGCTTAAAGGGTATCCCTGCAGGGGTAGAACTCATTTCTACAGAAAATGTACCAATAAGAAAAGGAGTTGCACCCGTCAGACAGATTTTCACATTTGCAGCTATCGAACCTATCAAAGGTGGTTTAATAGAATTCGATTTACTTTGTCTATACAATCTATCTTGTGAAATTGCTGATCACTCAGCATATCAGGTCTACATCTATAGGGAAGATGAAAACGATGAATTAGCCAGGAAAATTGGAAGTTCAAGATTCATAAAAGGAACTGGGACCATGGTTCATGCAAAACCCATTCCACCATATGGTTTTGCGGATTGTGAAAAGGCCATCCTTTTATATGGATTTCCACCCGACAATTCCAAATGTCCAGGAATCATAGACAGTAAAGCTAATTGTTTACTGAAATACGGAAACCCGTTCGGAGTATCTACAGATGAATCTGAATGCCAACTGAAGTATGGATATCCCATAACTACGAAGTATGGATATCCACCTCCTATTTACAAATATGGTTTTCCTCTGACAAATAAATGCGGAGAAAATTACGTCATTAAAGAAGATAAGGACAACTGCATTGTAAAATATGGAATACCACCAGGTAACGTTTCGACAAATAATGAGGACTGTATTGTCAAATATGGCTTCCCTGAAAAAAAATAAATTATTAATACATAAGAGATGGGTGCATTAATACTCAGTTATTGCACCCGTTTCCAAAAGAAAAGTATTATGACATATAAACCAATAACAGCAGTCTGGGAAATTACCATGGGATGCAACATGCGCTGCAAGCACTGTGGTTCATCATGCCAAAACCCACTTCCAGACGAATTAAGCACTGTAGAAGCTCTGAATTTGGCTGACCAGATTGCAGACCTCGGACTTTCCTGGGTTACTCTCTCCGGAGGAGAACCATTTACAAGAAAGGATTGGAACTTGATAGCAAAAAGGCTGTCAGACAAAGGAGTAATACCAAACATCATATCTAACGGATGGTTAGTCACAGATGATATCATATCGAAAATCAAAGAGTCAAGAGTAGGTACCATTGCCATAAGTCTTGACGGACTTAGAGATACTCACGATTATATGCGCAAGCCAGGCTCTTACGATAGAGTCATGAATGCATTTGATAAATTTTTCAATAATGGTGTCGTTTTTGGTGCAGTGACCACTATCTCGAATGTAAACATAAATCAATTGAGAGAAATAAGGAATATCCTTGTAGAGCATAAAGTGCCCTATTGGCAAGTACAGATTGGACTACCTATGGGCAATTTCTCAAAAGAAAAAGATATGATTCTTAACCCAGAACAGATAGACAATATCATCGATTTCTGCCATGAAACAGCAAAAGAAGGGAAAATAACTATTTATCCTGCTGATTGTATTGGTTACTATAATATAAAAGACCTTGAAACCAGAAAGATATCTCATAAATCAAATAATCTCCCATTATGGAAAGGCTGCAATGCCGGTAAACGAGGCTTCGGGATTCTGCATAACGGTGATATAATGGGCTGTACTTCAATCCGGGAAAAAGAATTCAAAGAAGGAAATGTTCGTGAAACCCCTTTAAAGGATATATGGGATGACCCTAATAATTTTCTTTGGAATAGAAATGCAACAAAAGCTCAGCTGGGAGGCGATTGTAACCTATGTAAATATGGTGATACATGTCTTGGAGGCTGTCCAAACACCCGTCTTACCATGGAAAAAAGTCTTTATGCAGAAAACAGGTTTTGTTCTTACAATGTAGGGATCAAAAATTCAAAAAATATTATTGCAAAACGTTCTGATGTCAAGAAAATGTTTGAAGATTCGCTTAAATACATCGATGAACAGGAACACCAAATTGCCGGACTTCTTCTGGATCGCATCATTGAACTTGATCCTACAAATATTGAAGCTTTGAAATACAGCGGGTTTGTCAATTTCTTCATGCAAAATTACAATCAGGCAGAATGTTCAAATAAAAAAGTGCTCGAAATGGCTCCTGATGATGTATATACATTGAAAGGACTTGGCATTACACTTTATAAGAAAGGGGATAAAGCAGAAGGTATCAACTATCTTAAGAAAGCCGTTTCGAAGACTGATACAAATTTTATGGATCCTTATTTTGATTTAGCTTTGATATATATTGACAATAATCAGCAGGAGGAAGCCAAAGCATTGTTAAATGATGCAAAAGAATTTAATTCTGATTTCTTTCAAAAAAATCCGGAACTATATAATCTGGTCTTTTCATAAAAACAAACCATGACTCCATAAAGCAAAATAGGGTGCCAAAAGGTACCCTATTTTGCTTTATCTATTTTTGATCCTTTTCCAATTTTCTATAAAATGTGTGTAATACAAAGCTTAGTAGTGCGCATTCTTCTGAAACAAATCTATGCGTCAACACCCAATACCGTCTTGAGGATGTAACCTACAAAGAACGAAAAAGCCGCTACTCCAAGACTGATTGACGTCATCTCGATAAAACGAGGCTTGAAAGCAATATCTTTTGCTACAGAGATGTAATAGTTAAAACAAAATATTATCAAAACCGCCACAGCAAGAGTGATGCCCAAAGCTATGAACTTGTTAGGTAAAAGCAGGAACGGCAAAATCAGAAGAACTACTGTGAGCAGATAAGCAACACCTGTATAAACAGCAGATTTCTTGGCTCTTGGATCACCTTCAGCCTTAGAAGAAAGATAATCAGAAGCAGCCATGGAAAAAGCCGCAGAGATACCTGTAACAAGACCTGCCATCGAAATAGTGTTAGTACTGCCAAGAGCAAGCGTAAAGCCCGCCAACGAGCCTGTAAGCTCTACAAGTGCGTCATTAAGGCCCAGAACAATAGAACCAACATAATGCAGGCTTTCTTCGTCAAGCATACCAAGTATTTTTTGCTCATGTACTCTTTCTTCTTCAGAGTATTGTTTAGTCTCAGGAAAAATTACTGACAGGCCTGAATAGCTCTTCGATCCTGACCCCTCACGTTTTTCCATCATCTTCAGCACAAAAGTAAGTCCCAAAATACGAGCCAGCATAACTGTGCGGAAAACCAGGAAACTATCAGGCTTGACGTCGACGCCGGTCTTGGTTTTCCAAAACATGGCATGATCCATCTCCTGTTCGCCTATTATTCTCAGGATTTCGGCATTTTTCTTATCCTTGCTTCTATCAGCAAGTTTCAAATAAATATAATGCTCGGTTATCTCAGTTTTTTGAGCCTTAAGAGCAATTTTAAGATTTTTCTGATCTATAAGCATTTTTAGTAATTCTCAGTTCTTCATGAGAATATTGAATTCAAGTAATCCACAGAACCCTGAGGTTCAGGAGCATAGAAATCAGCTCCTATTTTTTTACAAAAATCCATATTAACTGGAGCGCCACCAACCAATACAAGAGTATTTGGACTCTTTTCCTTAATA
>JBAYMP010000109.1:0-4149 GCA_041663505.1 Bacteroidales bacterium
ACAATAGTGATAATATGGCTAAAACCAGTAAATTTCAATAGAGCAGGCAACCTGCAGTAGCAGCATGGATATGGCTTGAAATAGTCATAAAAATACATAAAGCAATGATTTTTAAATTGAAAATATTGGTATTAATCTATTGAATATTTTGGTAATTTTAATCTTGATTACTACCTATTCCTGTGTTATTGTACTTGTGAGGTGGTGTTATGTACTACAAACGATATATAGAAAAACAGATTGAAAGAGCAATGCATTCTTCAGGAGCGGTTTTAGTTGCAGGACCAAAATTCTGCGGAAAGACAACTACGTGTATGCTATATCAGAAAAGTTTTGTAAAGCTTAACACAAAACAGTCAATTGCCATGGCAAAGCTTGACCCTAAACAGGCACTTAAAGGAGAAAAGCCAAGACTCATAGATGAATGGCAAACAGTTCCGGATATTTGGAATCAGATTAAAGATGATCTTGATTTTAATTATCAGTTTGGGAAATACATACTTACAGGAAGTTCAACACCGGCAGACAAGACTGAGATCCATCATTCAGGTGCAGGAAGGATTTCATCACTGAACATGAGACCTATGTCTCTTTTTGAATCCCTGGAGTCGAAAGGAAGTGTTTCCCTTTCAGACCTTTTTGATGGAAAAGGCATTGAATCCTTCAACATGAATGAGGATTTTTTGTTGGATGAGGTTGCCTTCCTTATTTGCCGGGGTGGATGGCCGGTTTCATTGGTTGGAGACAGACAGCAAGCACTTGATATAACCAGGAACTACTATAATGGTCTGTTTTATTTTGAAGATTCTGACAATGAAAAATTCAGAAACAAAAAACCAGAGGTTCTAAGAATGATACTTCGCAGTTATGCAAGGAACATTTCCACGGAAGCTTCATTCCAGACGATGATTGAGGATGTGAAACAGTCTAATGAAAGAACTATGGAGGCCAAGACTTTTGACGATTATCTGGATGCATTGAAGGATCTGTACATTATAGAAGATATAAAGGCGTGGAATCCAAATATCCGATCAAAGACCTCCATACGTTCAACGCCTACAAGGCATTTCGTTGATACATCAATTGCTTGTCGTGCACTTAATATCTCACCTGATGATCTGATGAATGATATCAAATCTTTTGGCTTGTTTTTTGAGGATTTCGCAGTTAGGGATTTGTCAGTGTATGCCGCGGCTATGAGTGGAGAAATCAAGCATTACAGGGACAATACAGGTTTGGAATGTGATGTCGTTCTTCATCTTGAGGATGGAAGGTGGGCAGCTATAGAGATTAAGCTTGGAGGCAATCAATCCATTGAAGAAGGTGCATCTTCTTTACACCTTCTCAAGAGAAAAATTGAAGAAAAAAGTGACGAGCCTTCGCCATCCTTTATGATGGTATTGACTGCCAAAGGCCCCTTATACAGAAGAGAGGATGGAATATTTGTTGTTCCCATCAATTTATTAAAAGATTAACATAGGGGTCTGCGGGTGATACATAGCCATCCACCAGTCCCCCTCCTTCAAACAGATGCACCGGTAGAGACTTGCCGCCCAAGCTCCTCGATCAGCGCGAGCAGTGAATCGAGTTTTTCATGGGTGATAAGGGGATTGAGCAAGGTGAATTTCAGGAAAGTTTTTCCCGCATAGACGGTTTGCCCGATAACCACACCGTGGTGGTGGATCAGGTCGCGGCGTATGTTTTTGTTCACCTCGCAGCTGGCGCGCAAACGGAAAACCACTGAACTGATCTCCGGTTTGACAGCCACCTCGAAAGCCGCGTTGGCGCATAACCGTCCATACAGATAGGAGGCATTCTCGATGCAGGTATCTATGATCCTGGAGAACCCGTCCTTTCCCCGTACCTGGAAAGCAATCCAAACCTTCAGCGCATCGAAACGGCGGGTGGTCTGCACCGATTTTCCCACCAGATTCGTATAGCCATCATCCTCATCTTCCTCCCGATTCAGATAATCGGCATGCAGCATGAAGGTATCCAGCGCATGGCCATCCCGGGCCAGAAATACTCCGCAGCTTATGGGAAGCAGAAACATCTTGTGGAAATCCACAGTGATGGAATCACAGGCTCCGATAGTGCCCAACCGGCTGGCATAGGTATCGGAAAGCATCACCCCGCTGCCATAGGCCGCATCGGCATGCAGCCATATACCATGGGCGGTGCAGATTCCACGGAGTTCGTCGATTGGATCGATACTGCCAAAATCCGTGGTTCCAACTGTACCCACCACACAAATCGGCAGCAAACCCTTCTTCTCGTCCTCATCCAGAAGCCTGCGCAAAGCCTGCACATCCATCCGGCATCGGGCATCCACCGGCACCTTCACCACCGCATCGTATCCAAGACCCAGTAGGTGGGCATTCTTGTCGAGTGAGAAATGGGAGATCTCGGACGTATAGATCCTGAATTGCCAGAAACATTCAGGCAATCCATGCTTCTTGATGTCATGGTGGAGCTTCGTATTGCAATACCATTCCCGTGCCAATGTGATGCCACACAGATTCGACTGGCTTCCGCCTGAGGTGAAAACCCCATCGCTGGCCGCCCCGAAACCGTACATGCCACACAAGCGCTTGACCACCTCGATCTCAATTTCCGTGGCGATCGGGGCCTGATCCCAGGAATCCATGGATTGGTTGAAGGTGGACAGGATAAGCTCGGCGGCGATGCTCTCGATCAGGGCGGGACTGTGCAGGTGCGCCATATAATCGCACGAAGAGGTTCTGACAAAGTTTGGCAATACCAGATCCGACACTTTTTTCAATACAGCATCGAAACCCAGACCTTGCTTGGGGAGCAAGGTCTCGGCACTGACAATCGCTTTCAGGTCTTCTGGTTTCTTACCGCAGAAAGCCCTATCATCCTGCATGGAATCAACAATCGCCTGAAGGGTCTGGGAGATCGCCAGCTGGAAAGTGTTCTTCGACTGCCCGTCAGAGGTCAGGAACAATGTGTCGTCAACGTGTTGCATCGGCATTTACCTTGCGTATGGCCTTCTCGCAGATATCCAGCATGATCGCGATATCCCCACGGCTTACATTCAATGCGCACAGGCAACGGAGAACCGAGCCGTAGCGTCCGCCTTTTTCCATGATCAGGCGATCCTCGAAACAGAGCCGCTGGATGGTGGCGGCGATCTCACCGGAGGATGGCTTGGAACCCAGGGAATCAGCGGCAGCTTTGGGATCGATAAACTCAATGCCGAGCATCAGGCCTTTTCCCCTGATATCTCCGATAATCGAGACTTCCTTCTTCAGGTTCTACATGCGTTCCCGGATGATGTTGCCTTTAGCGATCACTTCCTTTAGGAAGGCGGGATCAGATACGCGCCGCATGACCACTGTACCGGCCCCCATGGCCAACTGGTTGCCGCGGAAGGTACCCGCATGGGCTCCCGGCTGCCAGGTGTCCAGCTTTTTATGATAGATCACCACGGACATCGGCTGTGAACCTCCAATGGCTTTGGAGGCAAGGATCACATCGGGAACAATATCGGCGTATTCGAAGGCTAAGAATTTTCCGGAACGTCCGATACCGCACTGGATCTCATCGACAATCATGGGGATATCGAGTTCACGTGTCACCCGGCGGACCGTCTGGAGGAACTTGATGGGAGCGGGAATAACGCCACCTTCGCCCTGGATGGGTTCAAGGATAACCGCCGCAGGCCGGGTAATACCGCTTTCAGGGTCCTTGAGAACATGTTCAAAATAAGCGCAGGCCGCATCGGTTCCTTTATCGCCACCAAGGCCAAAGGGACAGTGGTAGGCATAAGGGTAAGGCAGGAAATGGACATCCGGCATCAGAGAATTGATTTTCTGTTTTGCATTGATGTTCCCGGTAAGGGATAGAGCCCCATGGCCCATGCCATGATATGCTCCATTGAAGGCGACCACGGATGAACGTCCAGTGGCGGTCTTGCACAGTTTGATAGCCGCATCCACGGCATCGGTTCCGGAAGGACTGCAGAATTGGATCTTCGCATTGTCCTTCAGCTCTCCCGGCAACAATCCGAGAATTGTATGGACGAAGGTGTCTTTCACAGGAGTTGTCAAATCCAACGTATGCAGGGGTGCGTCCTGGGTCAACATGGAAACCATGACTTGATTCACTTCGTCATCATTATGCCCT
>JBAYMP010000110.1:0-4113 GCA_041663505.1 Bacteroidales bacterium
AACTACTGGTAATAATCCAATACTGCTTCGTACTCATACAAGTTCTATCCAAGTAAGAGCAATGGAAAGAATGAAACCGCCTATCAGAATTGTATGCCCTGGGAGGGTTTTTAGAAATGAGGCGATTTCTGCGCGTGCTCACTGTATATTTCATCAGGTTGAGGGATTGTATATTGATAAAAACGTATCATTTGCAGACTTGAAGCAGGCAATTCTTCTTTTTGCACGGGAGATGTTCGGAGATAGTGCCGAAATTCGTATGCGACCTTCATACTTCCCATTCACAGAGCCAAGTGCAGAGGTGGATGTAAGCTGCAATATCTGCAAGGGAAAAGGGTGTAATATATGTAAGGGAACGGGTTGGCTTGAGATCATGGGTTGTGGAATGGTTGATCCGAATGTGCTTGAAGCTTCAGGGATTGATAGTAAAGAGTATTCTGGGTTTGCATTTGGAATGGGTGTTGAGCGTATTGCAATGCTGAAGTGGCAGGTAAAAGATCTTAGACATTATTTTGAAAATGATATTCGTTTCCTGAGAGAATTTAAGACAGAGGTTTAAATTTTTTTGGAGCTTGTAAAATTATTATTACTTTTGCAATCCCAAATGCGGAAATAGCTCAGTTGGTAGAGCATAACCTTGCCAAGGTTAGGGTCGCGAGTTCGAGTCTCGTTTTCCGCTCTAAAACCTCTCCGCTTAGAGAGGTTTTTTTGAATGCAATAAAATGCAGAAATAGTTGGGCTCGGGTGGTGGAATAGGTAGACACGCAGGACTTAAAATCCTGTGGGCAGAAATGTCCGTACGGGTTCGATTCCCGTCCCGAGCACAAAAAACCCCACAAAATCGGATGATTGAGTGGGGTTTGTGTTTTTATTGAACATGTACTATCTTTTTAATTAAATCTTCATCCCGGGAAGAAGAACCTACAAATATTTCGAAATCTCCAGGTTCGACTATCCACTTCATGTTTTTATCGTAGAAACCAAGATTTTCATAAGGGATGCTTATTTTGACCTGCTTTGTCTCTCCAGAGGATAAGCTTATCCTTTCAAAGTGTTTTAACTCTTTAACAGGCCGTGTTACACTCGAATAGATGTCCCGGATGTATAGCTGTACAACTTCCTCACCATCCATTTGACCGTTATTGGTCACTGAGACAGAAACCTTTAGCTCTTCTCCTTTGGTAAGGGTATCTTTATATGTGGTGAAATCAGAGAATTGATACTCAGAGTAGCTTAATCCGTAGCCGAAGCAGAATAGGGGAGAGCTGCTCCCAATTACATATGGGTGAAAATACATGGATGGCTTATAATTATATACCATTTGTATCTGACCAACATGCTCTGGTATTGTTACTGGAAGTTTTCCACTTGGATTGACCAAGCCGAATAAAATCTCTGCCACCGCTTTTCCTCCGAAACTACCTGGTTCCCATGCTTCCACTAAGGCGTCAGCATTCTCTGCTATCCATTTGATACCGGATTGGCGTCCATTTACCAGAATTACGACAGTAGGTACACCTTGCTTTATAATCTTCTCTACCAATTGTTGTTGTAACCCCGGTAATCCTATATCGGACCTGTCACAATCCTCTCCGCATGTTTTTTCATTCCAGTTATAACGAAGCTGGTGTTCTCCGACAACAATAATTGACAGGTCTGCACCCCTGGCCATCATTGCCGCTTTGTCAACCTTATCTTGTGTCATTTCTTTTATTTTCCATCCCACGTCGAAATAGGTGAAGTTTATATCTGGTGCGATCTCTTTCAACCCTTCAAGAATTGTCACAACGTTCTTTTCTGGCTGCATCTGGGTCCAGTCGCCTAATATTGTATGACTATCAGCATTAGGCCCTGTAACAAATATTCTATGATATTTTTTCCCAGACAGTGGTAGGATACCATTATTTGTAAGAAGTGTAACAGATTTACGGGCAGCCTCCAAAGCTGTGGCTCTATGTTTTTCATTAAAAAGAACGGAGTCAGCATGTTTTTCATTGATATAAGGATTGTCAAAAAGCCCACAAATGAACTTTATTTCAAGAATTTTTCTGCAAGCCTCTTCGACCCGGTTTTTTGATATTTTTTTATCCTTGACAAGATTTAGAATATCTTCATAAAATTGAGGCCCATGCATGTGCATGTCTATCCCGGCATTGACTGCTTGACAAAATGCCTCCTTATTATCAATGGCAGTGTGGTGCAGATCATATAAATGTTCTATATCCATCCAATCGCTTACGATGAACCCCTTGAATTGCCACTCCTTTTTAAGAACCTCTTGCATGAGCCATTCGTTAGAGTGACAAGGAATCCCGTTTACCTCATTATGGGCCATCATAAATGTTAGGGCACCTGATTTGACCGCTGCTTCAAATGGTGGAAAAAATATCTCTCTTAATGTTCTCTCAGAAAGATCTGCAGGAGCTCCATTGGTTCCATTAACCGGTTGACTTCCTCCTATAAAATGCTTTGCACATGCTACCACATTACTGTCACGGTTGTTTAAAGATCCTTGATATCCTGTTATTGCTGCCTTTCCCATGGCAGAAACCAAATAGGGATCTTCTCCGAATGTCTCACCAACCCTTCCCCATCTTGGATCCCTCGCAACTTCAATATTAGGGCTGAAATTCCACTGAGAACCGGTGGCTCTCATCTCAACGGCGGTTTCGACACTAATCTTCTCTACTAATTCTGTGTCGAATGTTGCAGCCTGCCCGATAGCTGTTGGATATACTGTTGCTCCGCATACCTGTGCATTACCGTGTACGGCGTCTATTCCTATAAGGAGAGGAATCTGTAATCTGCTTTTTTGGGCAATACTTTGCAGATAATTTGCTTCAGCAGGGGTGAGTACATGAAGGAAAGAGCCTATCTTACCATCAATAACCATTTGTTTTACATCCTCTACCGTTATACCAGGATAAAAACTTCTGGCACTGTTATTCCGTAGTTCCTCTTTTGACAACACTCTTTCAGTTGTAGCCATGTGTTCAAGTCCAACCCATTGGCACATTTGTCCGACTTTCTCTTCAAATGTCATTCTTTTCATCAGGTCGTTGACTCTTTTTTGTACTGGCTGACTGCTGTCCTTGTATAATGGCGGATTGTCAGAGGAGCAGGAATTAGAAAAAATAACCGCAATTAGTATTAATATTTGTATTATTCTTTTCATTGATAATATATTTTATAGTTTAATCATTAGTAATTCAGCAAGGATCTTCGGAATTTCTGTGTTATCCAGAATCTTTGAGAAACTTTCTGATCCAGTGCCATAAGCCAAAATCGGAACAAGAGCACCAGTATGCCCTGTTGTAGCAAAAGAATATTTTATTCCACTATCGGATTTTGTAAAATCGGCATTGTTGGATGGAATAGTAAGACCTCCGGTCTCATGATCGGCCAGAACAACGACAAGTGTCCCGGGATGATTGTCTGCATAATCGAAGGATGTTCTTACTGCTCTTTCAAAATCTTTCATATCTCCGATTAACCGTTTTATATCTCCGGTATGTCCTCCATAATCTATCTGGGACCCTTCAACCATGAGAAAAAATCCATTATTGCTATTTTCTAGAATATTTAGAGCAATCTCAGTTGATTTTGCAAGATAATTTGTATCTCTGCTGTTGATAGACGGTAGACTTTTGCTGGCAAGAAGAGCTCCTAGTTTGCCTGTCGGGACTTTTTCGGTATTTAATGATTTTGTTTCATTCCAGTTGTCAGAAATATAATAACCTTTCTCACGGAATTTTTTTACGAGGTCGATTTTGTCTGATCTGTTCTTAAAAAACTGTAGACCTCCTCCGATGAATACATCAACTTCGCTTTTATATAGCTGCATGGCAATCTCTTCATCCCCCGAGCGATCACATACGTGTGCATAGAATGACCCCGGGGTGGCATCTGTTATTGTGGAAGTTACTACCAGCCCACACTTCATTCCATTTTCCTTGGCTCTTATTAAAATGCTGGTCAATGTATCACCATGTGGATTTATCCCTAATGTACCATTGTTGGTTTTTTGTCCTGAGGCAAGGGCTGTTCCTCCTGCAGCGGAGTCTGTAACACGATTGTTAGCTGACCATGTTTTTAGCAATCCAAAGCTCGTAG